>CATJNN010000178.1 GCA_949742185.1 uncultured Clostridia bacterium
TTGCATTAATATGGCAGAAGTGGTATAATAATAAAAGTGTGAATAGTAAGTTAGTGAAAGAGTGGGTTTGCCCACTCTTTCATGTTTATATGAACGCTTATTATCAGGCAGAGGATTTTAATTATGGTAAGGAGAACAGCTTATGGCGAATAAAACTGAGGATATTGTGCTTGCGCTTGCGGAACCTATTGCGTCTGACGAGGGGGCTGACGTTGTTGACGTTGAATTTAAAAAAGAAGGCGGCGACTGGTTTTTGCGGGTGTATATTGATAAAGAGGGCGGCGTTTCGATAGACGACTGCGAAAACGTAAGCCGCAGACTTTCCGATAAGCTTGACGAGAAAGACCCGATTGAGCAGAATTATATACTTGAAGTATCGTCGCCGGGAGCGGACAGAATATTGAAAAAAGAGCGCGAGTTTTTGTATTATATAGGACGCGAGGTTGATGTGAAGCTGTATAAGGCCGCGGAAACAGGAAAAGAGTTTTCAGGCACGCTCGCGGGATTTGCCGACAAGACGGCTGAAATTGAATGCGGCGAAAATACGGTTAAGGTGCCGATTGCCGACGCAGCATATATACGGCTGTCGTTTGGTGGGGTGTAAGTTAAAAAATCATAATCATAAGAATTTATTTATATTAAGTTATAATGTTATTGAAAGGAATGGTAAGAAAAATGAACGAAGAGTTAATGGAAGCGCTTCAGGCGGTGTGTGAGGAAAAAGGGATAAGCAGCGACATTATTATGGATGCGCTGGAGGCGGCGCTTGTGGCGGCGTATAAAAGAAATTTCAATTCTGCGCAGAACGTTGAGGTACAGCTTGACCGAAAAACAGGAGCGATAAAGGTTATGTCGCAGAAAGAGGTTGCGGAAATTGTTGAGCCGCTGGACGAGCAGGAGTTTATCTCTCTTGAGGACGCAAGAAAAATAAGCGGTGAGTATAAAATAGGAGATGTTGTGAACGTTGAAGTTACGCCGCGCGATTTTGGGCGCATAGCGGCAATGACGGCGAAGCAGGTTGTTACTCAAAGACTTCGTGAAGCGGAGCGCGGAATTATATACAGCGAGTATACCGATAAGGAAAATGAGCTGGTGAGCGGCAAAATAGGCAGAATTGAGCATGGTAATATATTTGTTGATATAGGGAAGCTGGAGGGTATGCTGCCGGTTAACGAACAGGTTCAGGGAGAACATTATGAAGTCGGCGACCGCATAAGATGTTATGTCAGCGAGGTTAGAAACGGCACAAGAGGAACGCAGATTATGCTTTCGCGCACGCATCCGGGTTTCGTGAAAAAGCTGTTTGAGCAGGAAGTGCCTGAGATTAACGAGGGCATTGTTGAAATCAGAAGTATATCGCGCGAGGCAGGATCAAGAACTAAAATAGCCGTTTATTCAAACAATCCCGATATTGACGCGCAGGGAGCGTGTATAGGACCTAAAGGGATGCGTGTGCAGAATATAGGCGATGAGCTTGGCGAGGAAAAGCTTGATATTGTTAAATGGAGCGAATCTCCGCACGAGTTTATAACTGCGAGCCTTAGTCCTGCAAAGGTGCTTATGGTGGATATTTATCCCGACGAAAAGAGCGCGCATGTGATTGTTCCGGAGCATCAGCTTTCACTGGCTATAGGCAGGGCGGGGCAGAATGTTCGTCTTGCGGCGAAGCTCACGGGATGGAAGCTGGACATAACAGCTGGAGAGGAATAAAAATGGCAAACGGATTTACACCTAAGCGTATGTGCGTAGCGTGCAGAGAAATGTCGCCTAAAGCTGAACTTGTGCGTATAGTAAAGGCGGACGGCGAAGTTGTGTTTGATGATAACTGCTCCATGGGCGGCAGAGGCGCGTATGTGCATCGGCGTACGGAGTGTGTGCGTTTGGCGCAGAAAAAGCACGCGTTTGAGCGTCATTTGAAATGCGCGGTGGGGCCGGAAATTTATGAAAAGGCGGCGGAGTATTGCGATGGATAAGGTGCTCGCGATGATTGGCATGGCGAAGCGCGCCGGAAAGGTGACGACGGGCGCGCCGCTTTGTGAGAAAGCTGTGCGGAGCGGAAAAGCGAAGCTGGTTATAATAGCCGGAGATATTTCCGAGAACGGAAAAAAAGCGATGACAGACTGCTGCAGGCATTACAGCGTGCCATGCATACAGTATGCGACGAAATCAAGTCTTGGAGAATTTACGGGGGCGGAGGAGCGCGCCGTTGCTGCAATCAGCGACGATGGGCTTGCCAAAGCCGTTTTAGATAGATACCGCAAAGGGCAATAGCGAAGAAAGGCAGGGAATGTGTATGTCAGATAAAATAAAAATGAGAGTGCATGAGTTTGCAAAGGATTTAAAGGTTACAAGCAAGGATATAATTGAAAAGCTGGCGGCTTATGATATAAATGTTAAAAATCATATGAGCGTGCTGGAGGAGGAACATATAAATCTTCTTCTTGAAATTTACACGCAGCTTCACGATATTGGCGATGAAAAGCTTGAAAAGCCGGAAGTGGCTGAGGAGAAACCACAGGAGCAGCCGAAAGGGGAGCTGAAGCCGGAAATTAAGGCTGAGGAGACCGACAAGAAAGAAAAAATTGAAAAGACGGAAAAGAAACCGGCTGAACCGAAGAAGAAAAAGAAACAGGAGAGCGCGCCCGAGGTTACTATTGATTCGGCAAAGGAAGAAGACTTTGTTGTTAAGGCGGAGGAAAAGGTGCGCCATGTGGATACTCGTCAGACGAGCGTGCAGCTTGAAAAGATTGAAAATGAGGAACGTATAGAAGAACTGGTTCCAGAGAATATTAAACAGGAGCCTCGCAAGAAGAATAAGAATAAAAAAGCGAAGCAGCCGAAGCCGCAGGCAAAGCCGGAGCCGCCTAAGGCCGAGAAAAAGCCCGAAGGTCCGAAAGAGATTGAAATACCTGAGATGATTACAGTCGGTGATTTTGCCTCCAAGATGGGCAAGAGCGCGTCGGAGATTATTAAAAAGCTTATGATGCTCGGCGTTATGGCTACTATTACGCAGACGATTGACTTTGATACGGCTCTTTTAATTGCCGACGAATTTGGTATTGAACTGAAAAAAGAAATTGTGCTTACTAAAGAAGACATTCTTTTTAAGGACGATGAAGTTGAGGATAAGCCGGAGGAGCTTGTTCCGCGTTCGCCTGTCGTTGTTGTTATGGGGCACGTTGACCACGGTAAGACGTCCTTGCTGGACGCCATCCGCGACACAAGCGTTACATCCACTGAAGCGGGCGGCATAACGCAGCATATCGGCGCATACAGTGTGCGTTTGGGCGAGCGCGACATTACATTCCTTGACACGCCGGGACACGAAGCGTTTACAACAATGCGCGCGCGCGGCGCACAGGTTACGGACGTTGCGATACTTGTTGTTGCGGCGGACGACGGCATAATGCCTCAGACTATAGAGGCTATTAATCACGCGAAAGCCGCGGGCGTTACGATTGTTGTTGCAATAAATAAGATTGATAAAGACGGCGCAAACCCTGAGCTTGTGCGCGAGAGACTTGTCGAGCACGATTTGGTTCCTGAGGAATGGGGCGGAGATACGATTTGCGTTGAAATATCCGCAAAGAAGCGTATAAATATAGACGGGCTTTTGGAAATGGTTCTATTGGTGGCGGATATGCAGGAACTTAAAGCTAATCCTAACCGCGCGGCACGCGGAACCGTTATTGAGGCGCAGATTGACAAGGGCAGAGGTCCTGTCGCTACGGTTCTTGTGCAAAACGGTACTTTGCGCGTCGGCGATATTATGATTGCGGGCACGGCTGTGGGGCATGTGCGCGCGATGGTGAACGACAAAGGCAGACGCGTTAAGGAAGCGGGACCGTCGACGCCTGTTGAGGTTCTGGGGCTTTCTGAGGCGCCGTCGGGCGGCGACCAGTTTAGTGTTGTAAACGATGAAAAGCTTGCCCGCGACGTTGCCGAGGCGCGTCGTCATGAGCAGAAAGAAACGGAATTTAACGCTACTGTTAAGGTGTCGCTTGATAATCTGTTTTCTCAGATTGACGAGGGCAATATGAAAGAGTTGGACGTTATTATCAAGGCAGACGTTCAGGGTTCGGTTGAAGCGGTTAAGCAGAGCATTGAAAAACTCTCTAACGACGAGGTGCGCGTAAGGGCTATTCATTGCGGCGTGGGCGCGGTTAACGAGTCGGACGTTATGCTTGCGAACGCGTCAAACGCGATTATTATAGGCTTTAACGTGCGTCCGGACGCAGGCGCGAGCGCGGCGGCGGAGCAGCAGGAGGTTGATATTCGTTTGTATCGCGTAATTTATCAGGCTATTGAAGAGATTGAAGCGGCTATGAAGGGCATGCTTGACCCTGAATATGAGGAACATCTTTTAGGCCATGCCGAGGTGCGTCAGACGTTTAAGGTTTCGGGCGTGGGCACTATTGCGGGTACGTATGTTACAGACGGAAAAATCACGCGAAGCGCGCAGGTGCGTCTTGTGCGTAACGGTATCGTTGTGCACGAGGGCCAGATAGACAGTTTGCGCCGATTTAAGGACGATGTGCGCGAGGTTGCCGAGAATTACGAGTGCGGCATAGGTATAGAACGCTTTAACGACGTTAAAGAAGGCGATGTAATTGAGTGCTTCGAGATGGTTGAAATTGAGAGATAAAATCACTACAGGAGAAGATAATGGCACAAAACAGAATTGAGAAAATCAACGAGGAGGTGCGCCGCGAGCTGGCGGCAGTAATCCGCGAGCTTAAGGACGCGCGTATTCCGCTTATGACCAGTGTTGTGGCAGTGCATGTCACAAACGATTTGCGCTATGCTAAAGCATATATAAGCGTTATGGGCGACGAGGATACTCAGAATGCAGCTTTGGCAGGGCTGAAGAGCGCGGCGGGATTTGTACGCCGTGAGATCGGGCACAGGCTTGGGCTTAGGTATACGCCGGAGTTTCAGTTTCAGCTCGACCATTCAATCGAGCACGGCGCGCATATTAATAAGGTGATAAGTGAGATTTCCAAAAAAGAGGAAAAATAATGGATAAAATAATAGAGAAGCTTCGCGAGTCTAAACATGCTGCTATTATGGCGCATGTGAGCGAAGATCCGGACGCGCTCGGAAGTTGTTTTGCCATGGCGGAAGCGCTTCGTCAGCTTGGCAACGAGCCGGTCTGCTACGTGAATGAGCGGCCGGAACCGGGGCTTGCGTTTATAGGCGGGAAGTATACGATTTTCAACGGCGACGTGTCGGATATAAACTGCGACTTATGCGTTTGTCTGGACTGCGGCGACCGCGAGCGGCTTGGTTCGCGTGTAAATATTATGCGCAAGGTTGATAATTCGGTGAATATCGACCATCATTATACAAATGATTTATTTGCCGGTGAAAACTATGTGGACGGCGAGGCTGCGGCGACGGGTGAGATTTTATATGAATTGTTCCGGAAAATGGACGTGGAGATTACAGATAAAATTGCACGCTTTTTGTATATTGCCATTGCAGCCGATACAGGGAGCTTTAAATATAGTAATGTCAGCCCTAAGACAATGCGTATTGCCGCGGATTTGCTGGAGCGTGATTTTGACCATGCCGAGGCGCTGAGACTTTTATTTGACACAGAGCCGCTAGCGCTTATGAAAATGAAGGGCGCGATTATGGGCAATATTCATTCGTACTGCGGCGGAAAGGTGAGCGTTATTTGCATTGATGAAAAGATGTATACGCGATACGGAGTTGAAGAAGGACAGGGCGATTTTGTAAATATACCCAGACGAGTTGAGGGCACGGAAATTGCGGTGTGCATAAAACGGCATAAGGACAGAATTAAGATAAGTTTCCGTTCAAACGGGAATATTAATGTTTCGGATATAGCCGCGAATTTTGGCGGCGGCGGACACGCGGCGGCGGCGGGCGCAACGGCGGACGGTTCTCTGGCTGCGGTGGAGAAGTCTGTGGTAGGATATTGCGAGGACGCGCTTAAGGCGTTAGCTTAAACCGGCGGAAAGGAGATATGAGTGGACGGAGTTATTGTGCTTGATAAGCCGTTTGGAAAAACGTCTCACGATATGGTTTCGTTTGTGCGGCGGCTGACGGGAATACGTCGGGTGGGGCACACCGGAACGCTCGACCCTGCTGCGACGGGCGTGCTTCCGATATGTATCGGCAGGGCGACAAAAGCTGCGGATATGCTGACTGCGGCGGACAAGCGTTACATAGCTGAGATGGTGCTCGGTATGACTACCGATACTCAGGACGCTGACGGCGAGGTTTTAACTGAATGTGAGGTCACATGTACGGAGGAAAATATACAAGCGGCAGTCGGCGGGTTTGTCGGAGAAATTTCACAGCTTCCGCCGATGTATTCTGCGGTTAAAATTGGCGGGAAAAAGCTTTACGAGCTTGCCAGAAAAGGTGAAAAAGCGGAGAGGAAGCCGCGTAAGGTGACAATTTATTCAATAGATATATTGGATATTGACTTAATAAAGAAGACAGTAAAAATTGAAGTAGCGTGTTCAAAGGGGACATATATACGGACGCTTTGCGAGGATATAGGGATAAAGCTTGGATGCGGGGCATATGTGAATTCTTTGAGGCGCACAAAAAGCGGTATGTTCTCGGAAAGCGGATGTATAACCTGCGCCGAACTTGTAAAAATGCAAGAGGAGGGAACGCTTAACGAGGCGATAATTTCTACTGACGAATTATTTCCGGAATTTGAAAAGATTAGGGTTTACGATGCGGAAAAAATAAAAAACGGTGTGCAGCTGAGATATGACGGTCTTGAAGAAGGCAAAAGATATAGAGTTTACGATGAAAATAATGAGTTCTTATGCGTGTCGCGTTTTACAGGCGGCAGACTGACGATGGAAAAATCGTTTTGGCAGGTATAGTATAGAAGGGAGGGCAGAATATGCGGATTTTCAGAAATAAGGACGAGTTTGATATTGAGAAAACAGCGGTTGCGCTGGGGAATTTTGATGGTCTGCATATTGCCCATAAGAGGATTATTGAAAGAAGCGTGGAATATGGCAGAACGCATGGCTGTGCGGGCGGCGTGCTGTTGTTTGACCGGCATACGCGTACAAGCGATGTTCCGCTTATAATGACGATTGAGCAAAAACTTGAAATTCTTGAGCGCATGGGCGTGGATTTTGTGTATATACAGTCGTTTAACGATGAGTTTCGCCGACGTTCAACTGTAGAGTTTGCCGAGTTTCTGAAGGACGCGCTTCGCGCTGGAGCTGTGTGCGTTGGATATGATTATCGCTTCGGATACCGCGCGTGCGGCGGCGTCGCAGAGCTTAACGGGCTTGGCGAACGGTTTGGCTTTGACGTTGAGGTTGTGCCGCCGGTTATGCTTGACGGCGAGATTGTGGGCAGCACAGGAATACGCGCGCTTATATCTGATGGGAATATGGAAAAGGCGGCAAGGTTTCTGGGAAGATATTTCTTTCTGGAGGGAGTTGTTTCATACGGATTGAAAAATGGGACGAAAATGGGTTTTCCTACGGCGAATATATTGGCGCGGGACGATATGGCGCTGCCGTCGTTTGGGGTATACACAGGATATGTGCAGGTGCGCGGTAAGCGGTTTCATGCGGTGATTAATGTTGGTAAAAACCCGACTTTTAACGCTAGAGAAATAACGATTGAAAGTCATTTGCTTGATTTTGACGAGGATATTTACGGAGAACAAATACGCGTGGAGTTTGTGAGAAAAACGCGCGGTATTTATAAATTTGAGTCGATAGACCAACTTAAAGAGAGAATTGCTTTAGACGTTAAAGAGGCTGAAAGACTATTGTGAGGGGAGATAATAAGATGTTTACAAGTGTGATTTTGGCGGCGGGCATGGGAACAAGAATGAAGTCGGATATGCCTAAGGTTTTGCACAGTGTCTGCGGAAAGCCGCTTTGCGGCTGGGTTATAGACGCGTCGCTCAAGGCGGGCGCGGACGAGGTTGTTTGCGTTGTGGGACACAAGGCGGATATGGTTAAGGAAAAGCTTGCGGGCAAAGCCGAGTTTGTGCTTCAGGCTGAACAGAAGGGCACAGGTCACGCGGTTATGCAGGCTAAGAACGCTATAGAAAATACTGCGGGCGCGGTTGTTGTGCTTAACGGCGATACGCCGCTTATAACTGCCGATATGATAAAGAGCGCGGTCTGCACGCATGAAAAATCGGGCGCGAGCGCGACGGTTATTACAGCGGAGCTTGACGACGCAACAGGCTACGGACGAATTGTGCGCGGAACGGATGGGAGCGTTTTAAAAATTGTTGAGCAGAAGGACGCAAGCGAAGAAGAACGCAATATTCACGAGGTCAATTCGGGAATGTATGTGTTTAGCAGCAAAGATCTTTTATATGCGCTTGATAAGATTACGCCTAATAACGCTCAGGGCGAGTATTATTTGACAGATACGCTTGAAATTTTGCGCAATGCGGGAAAGAAGGTCGGCGCGTATGTTATTGACGATGCCGATGAGATACGCGGAATAAACGATAGGGTGCAGCTTTCGGAGGCGCAGAAGCTTATGCAGATTCGGATTAACGAGGCGCATATGCGCAATGGCGTAACCATGCTGTCTCCCGAAACGACCTGCATTGAGGATGATGTTCAGATTGGCGGGGACACAATAATAGGAGCGAATGTGATAATTGGTGCGGGGAGCAAAATAGGAAGCAACGTGTCCGTAGGAGCGAATTCACAGATTATGAACAGCGTAGTGCACGACGGCGCGGATATTTTATGCTCAGTCATGTTTGATGCGGAAATTGGCAAAGATACGCATGTGGGACCGTTTGCGTATCTGCGACCGAACAGCGTTGTAGGAAAGAATGTTAAGGTCGGCGATTTTGTGGAGATTAAAAACTCGAACATCGGCGACGGAACAAAAATTTCGCACCTTACATATATCGGCGACAGCGACGTCGGCGAGAATGTGAATTTTGGCTGCGGTACTGTAACCGTGAATTACGACGGGAAAAGCAAGTACCGCACAAAGATAGGAAACAATGCGTTTATCGGATGCAACACAAATCTTGTCGCGCCCGTGACGGTTGCGGACGGCGCGTACACGGCGGCAGGGTCTACAATTACAGACGCTGTGCCGGAGGATTCGCTTGCGATTGCGCGGGCGCGGCAGGTGAATAAAACTGACTGGAACGATAAACGCAGTAAATAACGGAGGTTATACAATGTATTTAATAGCCGGTCTTGGAAATCCGGGGCGAGAATATGATATGACGCGGCATAACATAGGCTTTGAGGTTATAGATTATATGGCGGATAAGCATAAAGTGAAGCTTAATAAGCTAAAATTTAAAGCCGTTTACGGAGAATTGATAATCGGCGGTGAAAAGGTGTATCTTGTTAAGCCGCAGACATATATGAATTTAAGCGGAGAAAGTATATCGGAATTTTGGAGATTTTTTAAGATACCGACTGAAAATATTATTATTATAAACGATGATATAGATATACCTGCAGGCTCGCTGAGGATTCGTCAAAAAGGCAGCGCGGGGACGCACAACGGATTGAAGTCGATTATATATCATCTGCGAAGCGATGCTTTTCCACGCATACGCATAGGGGTGGGCGCGCCGCAGAATAAGGATTATGACCTTGCGGATTATGTGCTCGGCAAATTTACGCGGGATGATATACCTGTTATGGAAAAAGCTATAGTGCAGGCGGCTGATGCGGCGGAAACCATAGTTGCCGATGGTGTTGATAAGGCTATGAACAGATTTAACAGGAAGTGATGCGATGCTGTTTTCGGAAATTTTAGACGGCTATGCCGAATATTGTTCCCTGGCGGGAAACATGGAAAAGCGTAAAACGCCGGTGTCCGTGGCGGGCGTTGTTGAGTCGGCGAACGCGCATTTAATAGCCTCGCTTTCGGAGAAACTTGGAAAGCCGGCGATTGTGCTGACAGACAGTGACGTACAGGCTCGCGCGATTGCCGAGGATTTGGCGTTTTATACTGACCGCGCATTATATTTTCCGTCTAAGGAATATGTTTTTTATGATATTGATACCACCGCCCATGTGAGTGAACATGGGCGCCTTGGCGTGCTTGAAAAGCTTTGCGCGGGAGGGGAATATATAGTTGCGGCAAGTGTGGACAGCGTGCTGGCGTATACGGCGGATAGGACAGAATATGAAAAAAACAGAATAGAGTTTGAGATTGGAGCGGTGTTTGAAATTGACGCTCTCGCCGAAAGACTTGTTGATATGGGTTATAAGCGTGAAGAGCTTGTCGAGGGTGTCGGACAGTTTTCAGTTCGGGGAGGAATACTTGATATTTATTGTCCCTCGTATGAAAATCCGGTGCGTATTGAGTTTTTTGATAACGAGGTCGACTCTGTCCGCGCGTTTGACCCGATTACTCAGCGGTCGCTGGAGACGCTGAGTGGTTTTGTAGTCTCTCCGTGCAGCGAGGTTGTTTTAACGAGAGAAAGCGCGGTGTCTCTTGCGGAAAAGCTTAGGGAGAGCGTTAAAAAGCTAAAGAGAAAAAAGTCAGATATGTCGGAGACGATTGAAACGTTATATACTGACATTGAAAAGCTGGAGGAGACGCGTCTGTTTCCGGCGATTGATAAATATGCGTCCCTTATTTACGGACGTATTCCTACATTGATTGATTATTTTGACGCTGATTGTCTTGCATTTGTAATTGACCCTAGACGTATCAATGAAAGAGTACGTGCGTTTGAAGCTGAAAAAGCCGAAATGATAGCCTCTCTCGCCGAAAGGGGACAGATAAGTCCCGAAGGCATAAAATATTACGCTGATTACAGAGAAATTGCGTCAGAGCTGGCGAAGCGGCGCATGGCGGCTCTTAACGTGTTGTCGCATACATCTCTTGATTATAATTATAACGCGCTTGTGTCGTTTTCCACAAAATCTACCGTATCGTTCCATGGCAAGATTGAATATCTTGCGGACGACCTTAAAGTATGGCGGGACACAAAAACCACAGTTGTGATTTTGGCGTCGAACAGAGGACGGGGAGAGAACCTTGCCGATATGCTGACGGAGCGCGGTTTTGCCTGCCGATATATGTACGAGCGCGGTCAGTTTGAAAAGGGCGAGATTATTATAGCGCGCGGAGAGGCTGCAAAGGGCTTTGAATATCCTGACGCGGGTTTTGCGCTCATCAGCGATAGGGAGATTCTTGCCTCCAAGCGCAGACGGCGGCGCAAAACGGAAAACGCCAACCGACTTAAATCGTTTAACGATATTGCGGTCGGTGATTATGTGGTTCATCAGACACACGGTATCGGTAAATATGTAGGCATGGAGAAAAAGACCGTTACGGGTATAACGAAGGATTATCTGAAAATTCAGTATCAAGGCGCGGATTGCTTATATGTCCCTGTTGACCAGCTTGACATGTTGTATAAATATACTGGAAACACCGATATGAAGGTTAAGGTCAGCAAGCTCGGCGGCGCGGACTGGTCGAAAACAAAGGCGCGCGTCAAGGCGGCGACTGCGGAAATGGCAAGACAGCTTGTGGCGCTGTATTCTGCGAGGGAAAAAGCGGGCGGATATGCGTTCGCCGGAGATACTCCGTGGCAGAGGGATTTTGAGGATACGTTTGCATATCAGGAGACGGAGGACCAGCTTAAGTCTATAGATGAAGTGAAGCATGATATGGAAAGCGCGCGTCCGATGGATAGGCTTTTGTGCGGCGACGTGGGCTATGGAAAAACAGAGGTGGCAATACGCGCTGCGTTTAAGGCGGCGACAGACGGAAAGCAGGTGGCGTATCTGTGTCCGACAACCATTCTGGCAATGCAGCAATATGAGACGTTCAGCTCACGCATGGAAAGCTTTCCGGTGCGGGTACAGATGCTGTCGCGCTTTAGAACGGCGGCTCAGCAGAAGCAGATATTGAAGCAGGTGAAAACAGGCGAGGTGGATATTTTAATCGGCACGCATCGTATTTTGCAGAGCGATGTGCAGTTTAAGGATTTAGGGCTTTTAATTATCGACGAGGAACAGCGGTTTGGTGTGGCGCATAAGGAGAGGATGAAAGAGCTTAAAAATAATATTGACGTGCTGACTATGACGGCGACGCCGATACCGCGCACGCTTCATATGGCGATGGTTAATATACGCGACATGAGTGTGCTCACAGAGCCGCCCGAGGACAGATACCCCGTGCAGACTTATGTTTTGGAGCATAGTGAGAGCGTTCTTATAGACGCTATGAAGAAGGAGATTTCGCGCGGCGGGCAGGTGTTTTATCTTTATAACCGCGTTCAGGGGATTTACAGAACAGCCGAATGGATACGAAAAGCCATACCGGACGCGCGTGTTGCCGTAGGACACGGGAAGATGAACGAGGAAGAGCTTGAGGAAATTATGTACAGCATGGTTAACGGCGAGATTGATATCCTTGTCTGCACGACAATTATAGAAACAGGTCTTGACATACCGAACGCAAATACGATAATAATTGAAAATGCAGACCGAATGGGATTGTCGCAGCTGTATCAGCTCCGCGGGCGCGTTGGACGCTCAAACAGGGCGGCGTACGCGTATTTTACGTATAAACGCGATAAGGCGCTGACGGAGGTGGCGGAGAAGCGGCTCAGAGCAATTAAGGATTTTACGGAATTTGGGTCGGGTTTTAAAATTGCAATGCGGGATTTAGAAATACGCGGCGCGGGCAATATTCTTGGCGCGGAGCAACACGGGCACATGGACGCGGTAGGCTATGATATGTACTGCAAGCTTTTGCGCGAGAGCGTGGACGAAGTGCGCGGAGAGGCGGAAATGGACGAGGTGCAGGTTGTTATAGACGTTGATATTTCGGCGTACATTCCTGAGGATTATATACGAAGCAGCGACCAGAGAGTAGACATTTATAAGAAGGTTGCGGCGATAAGCGGCAAAGAGGATGTTATGGAGATTGAGGACGAGCTTATTGACCGTTACGGCGATATTCCAAGGTCTGTTAATAATTTGATTGCTGTAGCTTCTGTGAAATCGCTTGCGCGCGAGGCGGGAGTTGAGCAGATTACCCAGAAAGCGGGAAATATAGAGCTGAGGTTTGCCCTCGGACAAATGTCCCCCGAGATTTTCTTTGCGTTGTCCGATAGGCATCATGGAAGAATTAAACCTGTTCCGCGCGATGAAATGGCGATTTTATATAAGCTGGAATCTAAAAAGAATATTTTAGATAACATTAAATTTTTGTTACAGGATATAAAAGAATTGAAGAGTGGCGTAAAATAATGTATAATAACAATTATATACAGGAATGTTTATAACAGTTTATAATGTCGTTTAAACTATATGAAGAAGTGCGAAAAGGTTGTAAACGTCGGAATGGATAATGCGGTGATGGAGGGAATTTTGATGAAGAGAATTAAAATCGGCGCGGCTTTGGCTGCGGCTGTTATACTTTTGTCAGGATGCGGAAAATCGGATACTGTTGTTAAAGTGGGAGGGCAAAAGGTGACAGTTCCGGAATTTCGATTTTATATGGATTCGGTCAAATCTCAGATGGCGGGGACGGAGCTTTCAACAGACGAAGACTGGCAGACAACGGAGATTGAAGGACGTAAGGCGATTGACGCGGCAAAAGAGCGCACGCTTGAAATTGCGGTTGCAAACGTTTCATATATTGCAGTTGGGAAAAAGCTTGGGATTAAGCTGACAGACGCGGATAAGAAAAATATTGAGTCTTATAAAAAGCGTCTTGTTGCAAGCTACGGCGGCGAGCAGAAATATAAACAGTATTTAAAAGAGAATGAGCTGACCGATAAATTTTTCGATATGTTTTGTGAGTCCACGGCATACAGCAGTAAGCTGACAGATAAAATCAAGGCTGACGAGCCTGTGACAGACGCGGAAACAGACGAGTATTTCAGAAATAAATTTCGCCGTGCAAAACATGTGCTTATTTTAACTCAGGACATAAATACTAATCAGCCGTATCCGGAAAATCAGCAGGAGGAAGCGCGGATAAAGGCTGATGGGATTTATCAGCGTGCGCTGGCGGGAGAAAACTTTGAGGCGCTTGTGAGCGAATATTCTGAAGACCCGGGTTCAGCTTCAAATCCTAACGGATATGTGTTTACGGACGGAATGATGGTTGACGAATTTACCGACGGTGTGGACAGTGTGCAGCCAGGCGGGATCACGATGGTGAAAAGCTCGTTCGGGTATCATATAATAAAGAGGTATGCGCTTGATGAGACTCCGGAGCTGTATGCTGAGTTTCTAAAAGACAACGAACAGACTATAATAAACAGTTTGCTTTCAGAGCGTTTAACAAAACAGATGGAGCTCTGGAAAACTGAACTTGGGATTGAAGTAAAAAAGAACGAAGAGGTATATAACGGCATTCTTTAGGAGGATATGATGGATTTTAAGGAATATGTGACAGATAAACTCGCAAAGCTTACAGGACTTGAGCGCGCGGAGATTGAAAAGGCTGTTGAGGTTCCGCCCGACCCGAAACTTGGCGACCTTGCATTTCCGTGTTTTCCGCTGGCAAAGGTTATGCGCAAAGCGCCGCCGCTTATTGCGGGAGAGCTTGCGGAAAAATTTACTGTGGATAAGTATATTGACCGCGCGGAGGCTGTCGGAGGGTATTTAAACTTTTTTTACAGCCGTCCGGCGTATGCAAAAAACACGCTTAAAGCGATTGAAGATAAAAAAGAAAAATGGGGTTCGTCTGATGTAGGAGCGGGAAAGACGGCGCTTGTGGAATTTTCGTCTCCTAATATCGCCAAGCCGTTTCATATAGGACATCTTTTTTCAACTGCTGTGGGAAATTCGCTTGAACGGATATATCGTCATCTTGGATATAAGACTGTAAAAATAAATCATCTTGGAGATTGGGGGACTCAGTTCGGGAAGATTATATGCGCGTATAAACGATGGGGAAACCGTAGTGTTGTTGAGCGTGATCCCATTAACGAGCTTTTTAAATTGTATGTTAAGTTTCACGATGAGGCTGAAAATAATCCTGAGCTTGAGGATGAGGCAAGGGAGTATTTCAGACTTCTTGAGGAGGGTGACGACGGTACGGTCGAGCTTTGGCAGTATTTCCGTGCGATAAGCCTTGTGGAGTATAAGCGAGTGTACGACAGGCTTAATATAAAATTTGATTCATATGCCGGAGAAAGCTTCTACAGCGATAAAATGCAGGAGATTGTGGATATGCTTTCTGATAAAGGACTGCTCACGGAAAGCGAAGGCGCTCAGGTAGTGGATTTGTCGGATGAAGATATGCCGCCATGTATAATACTTAAATCAGACGGCGCGACAATTTACGCAACGCGCGACATTGCTGCGGCGGTATACCGCAAGCGCACATATGATTTTGATAAAAATATTTATGTTGTGGGAACTCCGCAGGCGCTTCATTTTAAGCAGATTTTCTCGGTTATAGACAAAATGGGCTGCGATTGGGCTAAGGATTGCGTGCACGTTGGATTTGGGCTTGTGAAATTTTCTGATAAAAAACTTTCAACGCGTCACGGCGACGTGGTTTTTTTAGAGGATGTGCTTAACGAGTCGGTTCAGAAAACGTTGGAAATAATTCATGCCAACTCTCCTGATATGGAGAACAAGGAAGAAGCGGCTGAAAAGATTGGTATCGGCGCGGTGCTGTATACATTCTTAAAGAGTGGCAGAGAAAAGGACATAGTTTTTTCGTGGGATAGTATGCTTGACTTTGACGGCGAGTCTGCTCCGTATGTGCAATATGGATATGCGCGCGGCAGAAGCATTTTAAGACGCGCGGATATAGATTTTTCAAAAGCTGACTATGGAGCGCTGACAAGCGATGAGGAATACGCGCTGATTAAGCAGCTTGAGTTGTTTGGCGATGCTGTTAAGGGAGCTGCTGAGAAAAACGAGCCGTTCTATGTAAACAGGTATGTGACTAATCTGGTGCAGATGTTTAATAAGTTTTATAATTCCTGTCCAATACTTAAAGGCGATGTGGATAAGCGCACAAAAAAGGCGCGTCTTGCTCTTGTAAGCGCAACGACGACGGTTGTGAAAATTGCTCTGGATCTTTTGGGTATACAGACTGTGGAAAAAATGTAGTATTAAAGCGCGCCTCGGTTTTGCCGTGCGCGCTTTTAGCGTGTTTGTGAGATGTAGGTTTGCGGTATGTGATAAAGATGTTGAATTATTTTATAAAATATAGTACAATACTTTTAAACAGAAAGGGAGTTTTTTTAAATGCCGTTTATAGATTCAAAAATAACAATGAAAGTTAGACCGGAAATTAAAGAGGAAATCAAACAGGAGCTTGGGAAAGCGGTTGCAGCGCTTAATAAAAGCGAAACATATCTTATGGTTGGAATGGAGGACGGCTATGAGCTTTGGATGGCGGGAGAAAAGCTTGAAAAAGGCGCGTATGTGTCCGTGAGTCTTTTTGGAAACGCTCCGTCGGCGGCGTATGAAGAGATGACGGCGAAAATATGCGGTATTTATAATAAGCTGTTAGGAATACCTGCGTCCGCCGTTTATGTGACATATCATCCGGTATCGGATTGGGGCTGGAACGGACGGAATTTTTGATTTTACATAACAGACTTTTTATTGTCGTCAAAAATGCGGAGTGTAATCCGCACTTTTGACGATGTTCATGTATATTTTTAAATCTAAAGGAATTACCAGTTTACTATTGCGTCAACAATTTCGCGCTGTTCCGTAGCAGTTTTTCTTAGATATATGCGCGTTGTTTCAATGCTTTCATGGCCCATAAGATCTGCGAGAAATGAAATGTCGTTGCAGCGTTCAAGAAAGCTTTTTGCAAAGCGGTGACGAAATGAATGAGGATAAATTACGGCGGTGTCGATTCCGTAGCGTCTTGCGAGTTTTTTTAACTGTGCGGAAATGCCGCGCGTTGTTATAAGGTCGCCGTATTTGTTTAAGAAAATAAAGCCTGTCGCTTGTTGTTTGTCTTCATCAAGCCATTCGATTGCTTCATCCTGCAGGGCTTTTGGAATATAAATTCTTCTGAGTTTGCCGCCTTTTGAATAGAGGTCAAGATAACCAAGATGTACATGTTCGACTTTAATCTGAATAAGCTCGCTCACGCGCGCTCCGGTTGCGGCAAGAAAACGGACTACAAAATACCAGAAGGTTTCTCCGTCGCGCTTTAAGCAGTTTTTGAAATAAGTATAATCTGCTTCGCTTATCACATTTTCAAGAAACGATTTTTGCTGAGTTTTCACAAAGGACATTTTCCATTCGGGTTTTTCAATGCTTTCAAGATAGCAGTTTATTGCCCGAAGCCTTAGATTAACGGTTTTTGGTTTATACCGTTCAATCAGCCAGACCTTGTATTGGCGGAGGTTGCCTTTGGTTACGCTGCCATACTGTTCGTGATACTGCTTCATAGCAAACAGATATGAAGAGATTGTGTTTTCTGCAAGGTTAGTTCCCCGCAAATAGCTTTCAAATTTTTTTATTGACATAGTGAAAGCCCCCTTTCACTATAATTATACATAAAATTAATTGATAAGTCAGTATGCAAATTCGACAATTTCATATATTTTTTACAAACTCAGTCTTTATGCGGATTTTGGAGGATATAACATAAATGTGTTTTAGTATATTAAAGTCATTCTTATATAATATTAGTGAAAATTGCCTAAAAAATGGAGTATATAAATTTAAAATGCTGAATTACAAATAAGAAAGTTGTGCAAAATGATAAATTTGTTGAAAAGCTCTTTATATTTTGAAGTACATATTGTAAAATAATAAAATAAAGACAGCTATGCATATTGAAAATAATTGATTGTTTGCACGAAATGTAGATTTGAGACGTTTACAATAACATTTTTATGCGAGAGGAAATAGACAGTGAAGAAACTTATGTCAGGAAGCGAAGCGGCGGCGCGCGGTGCGTATGAGGCGGGAGTACGGGTTGTTTCGTCATATCCGGGGATACTTGGCGCTGAGATTACAGAAAAAATAGCGTTATATAAAAATGTGTATGCGGAATGGGCGCCTAATGAGAAGGCAGCCTGTGAAACTGCGCTTGGAGCGGCTGCTGCAGGAGCACGGAGCATGACATGTACGGATTCTGAGGGACTTAATAATATGTCGTCAGCGATATTTGCGGCAAGCCGTATGAGTGTGAGCGGCGGAATGGTAATATGTACAGCGGACGATACGGCTTTTCGAGTTCCGTTTATCGGTCGGGATTCACGGAAATATGCGCGTTTGACAGGACTGGCGATGCTGGAGCCGGCGGATTCGCAGGAATGCAGGGATTACATGCTTGCGGCGTATGAACTTAGCGAGATGTACGGACTTCCTGTATTTATAAGATTTACTGCGCGGGCGCTGCATTCGTATAGCATGACGGAGACCGGACGGCTGAAAGAAACGCCGTTAAGGGATTTTATGAAAAGCTCCGGGAAATATGAAATAACTCGGCAGTGGATAGAAAAGCAGTATAAAGATGGAGATATGCGGCTTGAGGCGTTGAGAGAATACGCGCAGACAACGCCGCTTAATAGAATAGAGTTTCATTCGGGAAAAACTGGAGTTATAACGTCGGGAGTGTGCTATTGCCATGCAAAGGAAGCTTTGGGCGACAGCGTTAGTTATTTAAAGCTGGGAATGATTTATCCGCTGCCTGTTGAGCTTATAAAAAATTTTGCCGATAATGTGGAAAAAGTGTATGTTATTGAGGAATCCGAATCATTTATTGAAAAATGCTGCCGTGAAGCGGGAATTGACGTTATTGGTAAAAAAAGATTTTATGGAGAATATACGCCGTCGCATATACGCTCAGAAGTAATGCGTCAGCCGTTTTTGGAAAAACTGGAGTTCAAGGACAGTATGCCGCAAAGAATACCAAAATTATGCGCGGGCTGCCCGCACAGAGCTATGTTTTATGTTATAAAAAAGCTGGGGCTCGCAGTTGTAGGAGACATGGGATGCTGCACGGTGAGCGGCGGTGTTGATACGGTATTCTGCGCAGGCGCGTCAATAAGCGCGGCGCACGGAATAATAAAAGCACGGGGAAAAGAGTCTGAAAGAAAACTTGTGTCCGTTGTCGGTGATTCTGCGTTTCTTCATTCCGGGCTTGCGGCACTTATGAATGTTGTATATAATAAAGGAACGGGAACGGTGATTATTTTAGACAACTCGATTTCAGGAATGACAGGAGGACAGCTTAATCCGGCGTCGGGGTATACAATACGCAGAGAACCGACTAAACGTATAAACATTTCGGCATTGTGCAGAGCGGTTGGAGTTGAGCATATAAGAACAGTTGACCCGTTAGATATAGTTATGGCTGAAATTGCGATTAAAGAGGAGACAGAGCGAGCTGAGTTGTCGGTGATTATAGCAAGCCGTCCATGCTTGCTGTTGAAAGGCGTTAAGAATTGCGGCTGTTATATCATTAATGAACGGTGCAACGAATGCGGAGCGTGTCTGAAACTTGAGTGCCCGGCGATTCAATACGATAGAGCGGGTTTGCGGATGGACGGCGCGCAATGCACCGGATGCGGACTGTGTTCGCAGATTTGTTTGTGGGGGGCTATAGATAAATTAGATTAAGGAGATGCAGTAATGTCGGTGAAAAGTATTGTTATTGTTGGAGTGGAGGGACAGGAAACGATTTTTGCGGGACAGATTATCGGCAGTATTGCGGCAAATGAGGGATATGACGTTAAAATATCCGAGGAATGCGGTGTCGGACATGGCGGTGTTTCCGAGCGTGTTTATGTAAGATATGGGGATGAGGTATACTCGCCGGTTATAGATGAGGGTTTCGCCGATATTGTTCTTGCATTTGAGCTTTTGGAGGCATACCGCGCGCTGCCATATCTGAAAAAAGGCGGAAAGATGATAACAAGCGCGCAGAAAATAAAGCCTGAGCCGCGTTCTTTATATTATCCTGATGATATTGAAAGGAGGCTGTCTTCCGCCGCAGACGTTTCAGTTGTTGATATACAGTCCGCGGTGGAAAGAACAGAGGATATGCTGGCTGCAGGAGCCGCTGTTGTCGGAGCGGCGGCGAAAGATATTGGCGTGGTATATGAGAAATGGATTGTATCAGTAAGACAGCTTGTGCCTGAAAAATTTGTTAAAGCATATCTTAGAGCATTTGAAAAGGGATATAATTGGCAGTAAGCGTAAAAATCAAAGGCGGGAGAATTAATTTTATAGTGTATATAAATAATGAGGGAGTGTAGGATATGAGAACAATCGCATTTGTGGGACCTTCGGGAACTGGAAAAAGCTATCGCGCCACGCAGATTGCGCGGAAAAACGGAGCGGACGCTTTTATTGACGACGGTTTGCTGATTTCGGGGTCTAAAGTTTTGGCGGGCGTGTCGGCAAAGCGGGAACCTACAAAAATTGCGTCGGTAAAGCGCGCGCTTTTTACAACCGCAGAGCATGCAAAGAGCGTTAAGCGGGCAATTTCTGATTATCATATAAATAAAGTGATGATTTTGGGCACGTCGGACGCTATGGTGAGAAAAATTGCGGAGGTGCTTGGGATTGCCCCGATTGAGAAAACGATTTATATTACGGACGTTGCCTCGGAGGAAGAAATGGAATATGCAAGGGAAAGACGACGGGTGCATGGGCAGCACGTTATTCCCGCGCCGACGTTTGAAATTAAAAAAGATTTTTCGGGATATTTTCTTCATCCGTTCAGGCTGTTTCAGCGGAATATGGACAGAGCGGCGGATATAGAGGGAGAAGAAAAATCCATTGTGCGTCCGACTTTCAGTTATATGGGTAACTTTGAAATTTCCGACAACGTGATTGCGCGCATGGCTGCGTTTGAAGCGAAAAATCATAGCGGCGTGGAGCGGGTAGTTAGCGTAAATATACGAAAAACTTCACATGGCGTGCATATGGATATGGATTTGATGATGCGGTATGGGTTTGATATTATGCATGCGTGCAGACAAATTCAATACCGTGTTCAAAAAAATATTGAAGCTTTTACATCGGTGAATATGCGAAGGGTGCATATTTATGTGCGCGGCGTTAAGAGATAAAATACGGGGCGCAGTTTGCGCCCCGTATTTTATAAAGAATTCAGATTTTTTCTGTAGTTCAGCATTTCTTCCTCCGATACTGTGTCAATTATATATTGCAGTTCTGATATTATTTTATCTCTGTCTTTAGGAAGATATGCTGTCAGCGGAATAAAATTAGAAACGCTGTTTGCCAACAGATGAGTTCGTATTTGCAGATTTTTTATGAGAGTTTGTAGTTCTTCCAATCTTTCTTTTTCGCCTGCGGGAGTAAACATTTTGTTTTCGGCAAGAGTATACATTTCTGTATCGGGAAACAATGTCAGAGAATCTACTGATATGAAATACGGATTTAGCTTATTAAATATTTTTGCGCTGTTCACCGCGTTTTTATAGCCGTTTCCGCTTCCTGCAAGCCCTGTCATATAAACAAAATAATATTCTATTCCTGCATTATCCAATTTGCGGCATTGTTTAATAATGTCGTTTGGTGTATAGCCTTTTCCTGCAAAAGACAATGTGCCGTTATCGCCGCTTTCCGTTCCGATACTTAATCCGTTTATGCCCATCGCACGAAGTTTTTTCAGTTGCCACAGTTCTTTATTTTGGATGTCTCGGATACTTGCGAACATAACGATATGCTGACATTTAATTAGATAGTCCCGTATAATTAAAATATATGGTTTTAGCTTTTCATAGCTTAAGGCGAACGGGTTTGCGCCTGTAAGAAATATTCTTCGGGTGTGCGGCTGATATGATTTAATCTCCTGCAAATCTTTTTCAAAAGCTTCGAGTGTTCTGATTTTAAAAGGCTCATTTTTATATAAACTGCAGAATTTGCATTTGTTATAAGTGCAGCCTGCTGTTAATTCTATAATGCATGAGTGAGCTTCATAAGGAGGTCGCCATGTTCTGCCTGTAAACTGCATATAATTGTTCGCTTCCTTTCGTTATTTTATAAATGGTACAGATTATTGCGGTAGTCTTTCGAATCAACTTTGCTGAATTTGTTTATTATAATATAGTCGATAGAAGATAAAAACTGTTTTTTTATAAGGCGGTCGCTATATGGTTCCTGTATAGTGCATGATGCTGTTCACTCCTTAAAATTTATTCATTAAAATAATAGCGCCTAATAGGTTTAATATCAAGTACGGTCTTTTTTTGGATGTAGTATCATTTTTAATACTAACGATAAAAACATAATGTACTTGTATTTTGTGAGAACAATGTTATAATAGAGTCAGAGGTGAGAAAAATGGCGGAAAATAAGTTTACAGCTCCGGATGCGATTGCCCGCTGCGCTCCTATGAGCAAGCTGCAGGCTGTGATTGGCGGCAAGTGGAAGATTTTGATACTATGGTATGTTATGGTTTATAGGGTGCAGCGGTTTGGAGAGCTTATGCGCCGTATTGAAGGGATTACGCAGTCAACGCTAACCAAGCAGCTCAGAGAGCTTGAAACTGATGGTTTTTTGCACAGAGAAGTTTATAAGGAGATACCGCCTAAAGTGGAATATACTTTGACAGAATTGGGCGAAAGTTTTATGCCTGTTTTGCAGAATATGTTTGAATGGAGCGGGGAATATTTGTGTTCCGATTATAAAAAATGAATTAGGCGGTAGACTGAGATAGTCAGAGAGAAAATTTATTGACATAACGGGTATCGTTGTTTAACTGTGTAATTAATAAAAATTATTTTTCTATTGAAAAACGGGAAATTTTATACTATAATAATATTAAAATGGGAAAGGAATGTGTCATATGAAGCATATAGTTATGTGGAAGCTGGCGGACGACGATAGTAAAGCCGAAAATATGATAAAAATAAAAAACGGACTTGAAGGACTTAACGGGAAGATAGACGGTATGCGCTCGGCTGAGGTTGGCATTAATGTGAACGGTTCTGATATGGCGTTCGACGTGGTTTTGGTAAGCGAGTTTGACGGCGCGAAAGCTCTTGACGCATACCAGAAAAATCCGCTGCATCTGGAGGTCGCGTCGTTTGTGCGCAGCGTTGCGGTTGAGCGAAGGGTTGTCGATTACGAAAACTAAGGAGGACTAATGGCACAGATTATATCTGAGAAAGAGATTAAAGTCCAGCGGGATTTTTTATATAAGCTAAAGGAGTATACGGCAAATTTTTGCGCTGAAAACGGCAGACCGCCGTTTGCGCACACGGAGACATATGGATGTCAGCAAAATGAAAACGATACTGAGAGAATACGCGGAATTTTAGAAGAGGCGGGCTATGAATTCACCGATACCGCAGATAATGCGGAGCTTGTTATATACAACACCTGCGCGGTGCGCGAGAACGCGGAGCAAAAGGTGTTCGGCAGAATTGGAATATTAAAGCACATAAAAGAAAGCCGCCGAGACATGACCATTGCGCTGTGCGGCTGCATGGTTCAGCAGGAGCATATAACAAAGAAAATCCGCGAGGTTCATCCTCAGGTGGATTTGATTTTTGGAACGCACGCGCTGTATAAGCTGCCGGAGCTTTTATACAGAACGCTGACGGAAAAGGGAGCTGTTGTCGACATTGAAAACAGCGACGGAAAGATTGCCGAAGACATTCCGGTAAAGCGCGATTCAGACAGCAGCGCTTGGGTATCTGTAATGTATGGCTGCAATAATTTTTGTACATACTGTATTGTGCCGTATGTGCGCGGGAGAGAGAGAAGCCGCGAGCCTGAGAAAATAATGGATGAGGTTCGCGCTCTTGCAAAAAGCGGCTGTACGGAAATTTCGCTTTTGGGACAGAATGTGAATTCGTACGGCAAGGATTTGGACACTGATATTGACTTTGCAGAGCTTTTGCGAATGGTGAACGGTATTGACGGCGTGGAGCGCATACGGTTTATGACTTCGCATCCGAAAGATTTAAGCGACCGCCTTATTGACGCTATGGCGGAGTGCGGCAAAGTGTGCCGCCAGCTTCATCTTCCGTTTCAGGCTGGATCGGACAAAGTGCTTGCCGATATGAACCGCAGATATACTAAGGAGCAGTATCTTAGTAAAATTGAGAAAATTAAGGCGAGAATACCGGATATTTCTCTGTCTACGGACGTTATAGTCGGATTCCCGACTGAAACAAACGAAGATTTTGAGGAAACACTTGATGTTTTAAGGCGAGTTAGGTTTGACCATATTTTTTCGTTTATTTATTCGCGGCGTGAGGGAACGCCCGCCGCGCGAATGGAGTTTGTGCTTTCAGACGAGCAAATTCACAAGAACTTTAATCGTCTTTTGGAGGTGCAAAACGAGATTGCGAAGCAAAACAATGAGAAATATGTAGGCAAAATTGAGAAAGTTTTGGTTGAGGGCGAGAGCAAGACGGATAAGGCGGTTCTAAGCGGAAGAACAGACACGTCTAAAATAGTGAATTTTAGGGGCGGATATGAGCTTATAGGAAAATATGTTGACGTTAAAATTACGGAGGCTCACACATGGAGTTTAAACGGCGAGCTTGCGGAAAAGTAAAGGAGATTACAGCTATGGATATTATGGAAAAAACAAGAGAACTCGGGGAGATGATACAGTCGTCGGCTGAAATGGAAAAAGTTAAGGCGGCGGAGATTGCCCAGAACGAGGATGCGGAAGCGCAGAAACTTTTGCAGGAGTTTAATCTTGCGCGCATGAATTTGGTGCGCGACATGAACGAGGGTAAAATAACAAAGGAAGAGGCTGTGCAGAAGAATAACGAAAACTTTGACAGGGTTGGCGCGCACGGCACGATTGCGGCTTATATACAGGCAAAAAAGGAATTTGACGAGATGGTGAATCAGATTAATTCTATTTTAAATTATTATATTACAGGTCAGGACCCGAGTTGTACGCATGACTGCCACACCTGCGGCGGCTGTCATTAATTAATCTGATCGGGGGTGGAAAATGGATATATCAAGAGTAACGCCGATGATGCAGCAGTATTTAAGGACTAAGGAAGAGTATCCGGACTGCATATTGATGTATCGGCTGGGCGATTTTTACGAGATGTTTTTCGACGACGCCGTAACGGCGTCGCGTGAGCTTGAGATAGCGCTTACCGGAAAAGACTGCGGGCTTGACGAGCGCGCTCCGATTTGCGGAGTGCCTCATCACAGCGCGACAGTCTATATTTCACGCCTTGTAGGCAAGGGCTATAAAGTTGCAGTGTGCGAGCAGATGGAAGACCCTAAAGAGGCGAAAGGGATTGTTAAGCGCGAGGTTGTGCGCGTTATAACGCCGGGGACAGTTATTGAAGAGACAATGCTCGACGATAAAAAGAATAACTATCTCGCTGTTATATACTCAGGGGGCGGTGTTACGGGGCTTGCATTTTCAGATATTTCCACCGGCGAGCTTTACACAACGCAGGTTATTGATACAAATGCGGTTATAGATGAGCTGGCGCGGTATGAGCCGGCTGAGATTATCATAAACGAGGACGCGGACGGGATTTTTTCAAAAAAGCTTACGGCAAGATTTGAAGCTGTTCCAGCGATAGCAGACGACGATTTGTTTGAATACGAGAGCAGAAACGAGAAAATTCTTTCGCAGTTTCACAAACGTTCGCTTAAAGAGCTGTCGCTTGACGGCAAAAATGCTGCTGCTGCGGCCGTCGGCGGTATGCTTATGTATTTGGAGCAGACGCAGAAAAGCAGTGTGCCTTATATAAGCGAGCTCTCGTTTTATGAAACAGCACAGTATATGAGCATAGACGCGGCATCAAGACGGAATCTGGAAATAACCGAGACTATGCGCGACAAAACAAAGCGCGGTTCGCTTTTAGGCGTTCTGGATAAAACGAAAACTTCTATGGGCGCGCGCAAGCTTAAGCAGTGGCTTGAGAAACCGCTTGTAAATCCTGTACATATAAATAACCGTTTATATTCTGTGCGAGAACTTAATGAAAATATAATGCTGCGCGACGATATTGCCGCCGCGCTTTCTGGCATTTACGATATGGCGAGAATAGTCAGCAGAGTTGCTTTAAAAACTGTTACGCCGAGAGATTTGGTATCGCTGAGATTGTCGCTTGCAAAGCTTCCCGAGCTTGATATGCTGCTGACTAAAACAACATCGCCTGTTTTGCAGGAGCTTTCGCGCGGATTTGATATAATGAGCGATTTAAGAGAGCTTTTAGAGTATGCGATAACGGACGATCCGCCTGTGTCTGTGAAAGACGGCGGCGTTATCCGCAAGGGCTTTCACGAGGAAATTGACGCGCTCAGAAACGCTATAACGAACGGTAAGCAGTGGATTGCCGAGGTCGAGGCTGAGGAAAAGCAGACGACGGGAATTAAGAATTTAAAAATCAGCTATAATAAAGTGTTTGGTTATTATATTGAAGTTACTAAATCGAATCTGAAAGACGTTCCCGAAACTTATATAAGAAAACAAACGCTTGCAAACTGCGAGCGATATATAACGCCGAAGCTCAAGGAAATAGAAAATACTATTTTAGGCGCGTCGGAGAAAATAACGAATCTTGAAGCGCATGTGTTTGAAGATGTGCGCTCGCGTGTAGCGCAGGAAACAGAACGACTCAAAAACGTATGCGACGCGGTTGCGTCGGTTGACGCGCTGTATTCTTTGGCTGAGGCGGCGCATAAAAATAACTATACTATGCCGGAAGTGGCGCACGACGGTTCAGTGCAGATAAAAGACGGCAGACATCCTGTGGTTGAAAAGATGTTAAAATCGGCTATGTTTATTCCGAACGACACAATGCTGAATACTGATACGGACCGTATGTTAATTATAACTGGACCGAACATGGCAGGAAAATCTACATATATGCGGCAGGTGGCGCTGATAACGCTGATGGCGCAGATTGGAAGTTTTGTTCCTGCGTCTTATGCAAAAATATCGCCGGTTGACAAGATATTCACGCGAGTAGGCGCGTCGGACGATATAGCGTCGGGGCAGAGCACGTTTATGCTTGAAATGACCGAGGTTGCAAATATTTTAAAAAACGCTACGAAAAATTCGCTTATAATATTAGATGAAATTGGGCGCGGAACAAGCACATACGACGGTTTGTCCATTGCGTGGTCTGTGGTGGAGTATGTGCAAAGCAAAAAAAGGCTTGGCGCAAAAACGCTTTTTGCAACGCATTATCACGAGCTTACAGACCTTGAGGATAAGCTTGACGGCGTGAAAAATTATCGGATAGCCGTTAAAAAGCGCGGCGACGATATAACGTTTCTCAGAAAGATTGTGCGCGGCGGAGCGGACGACAGCTACGGCATAGAGGTGGCGGCTTTGGCGGGAGTGCCAAAGGAGGTTATCTCGCGTGCAAAGGAAATTTTGAAAGACATTGACGACGGGCAGATTAGACGGGAGCGTTTTGACTCTGATACGCCTGAGACAGACTCGCAGCTTGGATTTGAGGATATGGCGGCTGTGGAAATAGTTGAGAAGCTAAAAGTTATGGACGTTACAACGCTCACGCCGATTGAAGCTCTGAATACGCTGTATAAGCTGGTGAACGAAGCGAAAGGAATGTGACATGGGAAAGATACAGGTCTTAGATAAGGACGTATCAAATAAAATAGCCGCCGGCGAAGTGGTGGAGCGGCCTGTTTCGGTTGTTAAGGAGCTGGTCGAAAACAGCATTGACGCGGGAGCAAGCGTTATAACCGTGGAGATAAAAAACGGAGGCAGCACATATATCCGTGTTACCGACAACGGAGCGGGTATGTCTGCTTCAGATGCGGAGATTGCGTTTTTGCGCCATGCGACAAGCAAAATCCAAACGGCGGACGATCTTGACGCCATATATACGCTTGGCTTTCGGGGCGAAGCGCTTTCAAGCATAGGCGCGGTTGCCGAGGTTGATTTATTCACAAAGCGCGCGGGTGACGACGAGGGAGCGCATGTTGTATGCTGCGGAGGAGATATTTCATCTGCCGAAGCCGCGGGAGCCGCCGACGGCACAACATTTGTGGTGAAAAACTTGTTTTATAATACTCCTGCTCGTATGAAATTTCTGAAAAAAGATGCGACAGAGGCTGGATATATTTCAGATATAATGTCGCGGTTTGTTTTGGCGCATCCCGAAATTTCATTCCGTTTTATCAGCAACGGAAGAGACCAGATTTTTTCGTCGGGCGACAATGACTTAAAAAACGCCGTGTATACGGTTTATGGCAAAGACTACGCCAAAGCCGCGTTAGAGGTGGATTATGATAACGGCGCGGCGAAAATCAGCGGGATTGCGGGAAATGGAAGCGCGTGCAGACCAAACAGGGGATATCAGACTTTTTTTGTGAATAAGCGGTATATAAAAAGCGCGCTTATTATCCGCGCTGTTGAGGACGCGTATAAAAATCAGATTATGATAGGTAAATTTCCAATGGCGGCTCTTAATATTGAGATTGACCCGTCGATGATTGATATAAACATTCATCCAACGAAGCTTGAGGTGAAATTTTCAGATGAAAAGCTGATTTATGAAACGGTATATTTCGGTGTTAAAAACGCGCTTTACAGAAGTGTGAATATTCCTAAGATTGAAA
>CATJNN010000179.1 GCA_949742185.1 uncultured Clostridia bacterium
ATCCGCTGGGCTTCGGCTGCGCCGGCTTCAACCGCCGCCTTAACCGCCGAAACGCTTCCCTGCACTTTCACACACATGATAAGCGGCACCGGTTCTTTTTCAGCATTCGCGGGCTTATTCGAGTCAATCGCAATAATCTTCACGTCCGCCGCCTTTGCCGCCGCGTCCGCCGCTTTAATCGCTCCCACAAACCCGAAAAGCTCAATAATTCCTACCGCTTCCATGCTATATCTCCTTGTTTATATAGGCAATTTTAAGTCCCTTTTGAGCCAAATTAGTTTCAAGCGCCTCGTTCATCTCGTCAAGAGAAAATCTGTGCGTTATCAGTTCTTTAATCGGGAGCCCTATAGCAACCGCTCTCTTTAGAAAATCAAACGTTGTCGCATAATCTCTGAGCGTATACACCCATGAGCCGACAAGCGTTATCTCTTTTGAGCAAAGGTCGAAATGCGGATTGATTGTCGCGTCGCCGCCGTTAATGAAGAATCCAAGCTCGCAAAGTCCGCCGCCGTTTCTTATAAAGTGATAGATATTACTGTGCGCCGCCGGCGCGCCTGTGCACTGGAACGCAAAGTCGGCAAGATATCCGCCGAACGCAGCTTTAACTCCGTCTGTAAGCGCGTCAATTCCTTTATGCTGCATAAAGTTCACAGTCTCATTCGCGCCCATTCTCTTTGCAAACGCCAGTCTTTGGTCGTTGCCGTCAACCGCGACAATATTTTCAATACCCATTGTGCGCAGAACCGCTATACATATAAGACCTATAGGTCCGCAGCCCTGAACAACAACTCTCGAATTAAATCTGAGAATATTTGTTGTTTTCGCTCTCTCCACCGCATGCACTAAAACCGCGCACGGCTCAATAAGTATTCTTGAATCCAAGTCAAGGTCTGACACGTTAAACACCGTTGAGCCGCCTCTTATAAGTATGTAATCACTGAACCAGCCGTTTAAATGCATATCGTCGTCGGGAAGAAGTCCGTAAACGTCCGCGCCGCCAACGTTCTGCTTGTTAAGGTCAAACATCGTTATATCCGGATTATCTTTGAATATCATACATGTAACAACCTTGTCTCCAAGATTTAAAGGTTTTCCCGCGCTGTCTGTCTTAACGTTTTTCCCCATCTTCACAATCTCGCCTGTGCCCTCGTGTCCGAGAACCACCGGAATAAGAGAAAACGGGTCAACCTTATATTCGTGCGCGTCCGTGCCGCACACTCCGCAGCCTTCAACCTTAACGAGAATATCGTCGTCGCCCACTTCGGGAATAGGATATTCCTTAATTTCAAACTTTTTAAGGTCTGTAAGCATAGCAACTCTGGCAGTTTTCGGAATAGCTCCGTTCTGCGCGGGCGCGCGCTTTACGGCAGGCGCTCCGGCAGCAGACGGCGTTTTTCCCGTCATTTCATCTAAAACCGCTTTAACAAGAGCCGCAACATCATTTTCATTAATATTCAATATCAACACTCCTTTTCATCGGAATTCCAGCTTCTCCGCAAATACAGAAAAGCTTGTGTATTATTTTTATTATACTATATACGCATGTTTTTCGCAACAGGAATTTACTTACCAATTACACAAAAACACGGAAATATATTACACTATATTAAGAGCGTCTGACAATACGCAGCGTCGCTGACGCGTAAAACTGCGCGGCGAAGTTATTCCCTCGCCCGTCGGACCCGCGATAGTGAACGTTGTCCAGCCCTCGGCGTTAAAGCCTATGCCCGCGTAGCTCGGAGCGTTCTTAACAAATATGGTCGTGCATATCGCCCGCGCATACTGTGTCATGTGGTCCACATTTTTTGAGTGCAGGTGAGCCGAATGACGATTGCCGTGCTCCGCCTTAACTGCCATTTCAACCGCCTCGTCAAAATCATTAACACGTACTATTGCGAGAATAGGCATCATAAGCTCCGTCTGAACAAACGGATGACTGAATTCCGTTTCGCAGATTATGCAGCGAATATCGTCGCCGACTTCTATGCCAATCTTTGAAAGCAGAACCTTTGCGTCGCGCCCGACGCATTTTTTATTTATCGCCTTTTTCGGCGAGTCTGACGGATTCTTCGGCGGAATGTCGACCATAACCGCGTCAATCAAAAGCTCTGTCTGGCGCGAGTTAAGCAGATACGCGCCGTTTTTCTGCATGTTTGTTATAAGCTCGTCCGCAACGCCGCGCACAACAAAGCATTCCTTTTCCGCTATACACGGCAGATTATTGTCAAAGCTGCATCCGTCGATAATGTCCTTAGCAGCTTTCTTTATGTCCGCCGTATCGTCTACGACAACCGGTGGATTACCGGCTCCCGCGCCGATTGCTTTCTTGCCGCTGGACAAAAGCATCTTCACAACTCCGGGACCTCCCGTTGCAACAAGCATACGCACCGACGGGTCGTTCACCATTTTATTCGACGATTCCATCGTAGGATTCGCAACTGTAGCCACAATATTCTCAGGTCCGCCCGCCGCCAGCACCGCGCGGTTCACCAAATCCACCGCATATGCCGATATGCGTTTCGCGTGCGGATGCGGATTAAACAGTACGCCGTTGCCTCCCGCAAGCATACATATACTGTTGCATATAACGGTACAGCTTGGATTTGTGCTCGGCGTAATCGCGCCGATAATGCCGTATGGAGCCATCTCAACAAGCGTTAAGCCTCGGTCGCCCGAAAGAGCGCGTGTTTCAAGGTCGCTTGTACCAAGAGTTTTATCAGCGACAAGATGATGCTTGAGAGTTTTATGATACACATTGCCCATTTCCGTATCCTCAACGGCAAGCTTTGCCATAATCTCCGCCTCTTCATGCGTGAGCTTACGGATTTGATTGATAATGTTTTCTCTTTGCTCCTTATTATAATGACGAAATACCGTATACGCTTTATTACATGCGGCAATGGCTTCCTCCATTGTCTCAAACACGCCAATTTGTTTGCGCTTAGGTTTTCCGGAAGCGTCAATATTCATTTCTGAGATTACGCTTTCAACAATTTTATTTATTTGCTGTTCATCTATCATTTAACGAAACCTCCCTTCAAGGTATCTCGCTCCAAATTCCGCGAAATCTATATCCTGCTCGGCCGTGCCGCCCGAAACTCCCAGTCCGCCGACAATTTTTCCGTTCATTTTAAGCGGCATGCCGCCGCCCAAAAGCAAAAGACCGTTATCGGAGGTCGCGGAAAGCCCGTCAAGCGCTCCCCCGCGTGACTCATCAAGCGCAGTCTTTGTAGACATTTTCAGCGATACCGCCGTGTACGCCTTGTCCTGCGCTATCTTGCAGCTTGCTATATACGCGTTATCCATGGAGTGAAGCAATATTAAATTCGCTCCGGCGTCTAAAACCGCGACAACAATATTAAGCCCCAGCGAGGAAGCGTAATCCTCAATAGCCTTTGCCAAATCCTTGGCAATCGCAAGCGTCAGTCCCGCACTGCTTTCAGCCGCAGGTTCGTTAACCGAGACCACTGTATGTACGCCCCTTTCCGCATAACACGCAAATGAATATATCAAATCAGAGAGACGGTTTAAATATATCAGCATAACCGAGCGAAGTCTGCCGAATTGACCAACCTTAACCGCAATGCGCTCCGCTCTGCGGCAAATCGTCCGCGCGGAATGCAAAAGCGCGCTCTCTCTGTTTTTCCCCGGAATTGTAAAGCCGTTAAACGGCTCTATGTGCGATTGATATTTATCAATCATGCGCTCCACTGCCGCAACGCACTCGTCCGTTACGGACACCGCGCCGCCGGCAATTTCGCCGTTTATTTCTATAAGCTTTCTCTGCACAAGCTCAATATCGTCTATAAGCTCCTTATCCGTAATAAACGCTTTCGCCGAACCAAGCATTGAAGAAAATTCATCAAGCGTGCCAAGAAGCTCAATCAAGCTGTCGGACTTAGGAACACGCATATTTTTAATGGTGCGCGTATAGCCTTTATCGCCAAAACCGGTGTATATTTTATTATCGTCCATAACGCGCCCCCTTTTTATAGAAAATTTTAATACTGAATCATTTATTATTTTAACTTCTCAAGAACTTTCTTTGTCACTTCCGCAACAATGTCCGCCATCTCAGCGTCCGATTTGTTTGCATAAAGCTCGTTTGCCTGAGTCGGCGTCATATCGTCCGTGCACTTGCCGTCCGTATAGCATCCCGGACAAAGCTTTTCCATCGGATGCTTGCCCGGAACCCCGAACGTCTTTCTGAGGTCGATAAGTTTCTTAACCTCGCCGCATGGAATTTCTTTTTCTCCGCCCAAAAGACGAGCATACATGAGAAGTTTCGCATAGAATTCTGTAGACTCCATGCGGAAGAACGCCGTATTTAAGTCGCAGCCAAACGACAACGCGCCGTGGTTAGCAAGCAGAATAGCGTCGTAATCCTGTATATACGGCATAAGCGAATCCGGAATTTCCATTGTGGACGGCGTTCCGTATTCAGCAATCGGAACAGCGCCAAGGAAAATTACCGCCTCCGGCATGATAAGCTTGTCAAGCGGAATACCCGCAATCGCAAACGACGTTGCAATCGGCGGATGCGCGTGAACAACCGAATTTACGTCCGGTCTTTCCTGATACACGCGAAGATGCATCTTAAACTCCGACGACGGCTTCCAAGGGTCTTTTGCTTCAAGAATATTCCCCTGCCCGTCCACCTTGCATATCATCTCAGGCGTCATAAAGCCTTTGCTCACGCCCGTCGGCGTTGCCAAAAACACATTGTCCGCAATTTTAACGGAGATGTTTCCGTCGTTTGCGGCAACAAAGCCGTCGTTGTAAATTCTGCGGCCTATTTCACAGATTTCTTTTTTGATTTCATACTCTGACTTATACATAGTCGACCTCCTGCTTTTGATTTTTTGGTTTTTCTTTGTTTTGTATTGGTTTGTTTTTATTATACATGATAGTAATATATTTGTAAAGCATTTTACAGATATTTTTCGCATTTCCGCAATTTTTTTACTATGTATAATATCTACTGACCCTCTTGCATTTTATTTTATCATAATCGCATAAGATTTACAAGTTATTTGTTACAATTTTATCATTTATTTATTACTATTTTTTTACTAAATGCCCAAAAGGAGCATCACTTAATGTAATGCTCCTTCATTCAAATATATAGGGTGAATTTTAGGGGATAACTAAATTATTCAACGCTTTTTGCCATCTTCACAAGCGCGTCGTTGTCAAGACCCGCTTCAAATCCGCTGATTTCAACGCTTACGCCGTCCGCTTCCCACATGATAGTATTATCATATAAAGCCGCGTTGCTTCCATTAATGTCAACCTGCGTTATTTCGCCGACCGCTCCTGTTTCATAGCCTGTTTCGTCATTGGAAACGCGCTCGTGGATTCTAATTTTCTTGTCCGCGGCTTCGTTTTTATACTCGATAAACAGATAATCGCCGCTCGCATTGCCGTTTTCATCTTTCATCAAGTACGCCGTGTCAAAAGCGTAGCCCTCCGGCAAATACGACGGAAGCTTAGGCGCAAAGCTTGTATAGTTTGCAATCTCATTTTCATTTACATAGAAATGTCTCTCGCTGATATCGCCCTCTCCGGCATATGACACCATAACGCTTGAGCCATCCGCATATTCAATAGTCTTAACGCCGTTATCCTCCGTTTCCGATAAAATCTCCTTATCAATCGGAGCGGGACTATAATTAGGATCCACTTTTGTTACGGCGTTGTGTCCCGTAGATACCTTTTCGATAATTCCATTCACGATACTTTTTGCAAACGACGTTTGAGTAAGCGCGGCAACGACCGCAACGCACGCCGCAACAGCCGCAAGCTTCTTCCACGAAAGCTTTTTCCCGTTCTTCACTCTGTTTTCAATGCTCTTTTTCATTTTCTCCATCTCCAAATCTGATAGTTGATATTCTTCATACCCGCTGAAATCTATTTTAACGTCATTCAGCGCGCGATACTTGTTTTTCATATATATTCACTCCTTAAAACAGCCGGTTTTCATCCGCTTCCTCCCCCGCGACAAACGATTGTAAATCACCGCGGGTTTCATTTTATGCCGCTCCGCCAAAGCTTTCATATCGGTTTGTTCAACATAATAATCCCAAAACAGAGCCTTGTCCTCGGCGGATAAGCAGGCAAGCAGGCTTTCGGTTTCCTCGCTTATTTCTCTTGCAAGCAATTCTTTATCGGCTCCGCTGTCCGACGGTATACGTTCGTCTATAGGCTCCTCGCACATGCGACGGTAATATTTGCGCTTATAGTCTATGCATTTATATTTGCTCACAGCGCCAATCCAATTTTTGAAGCTGTTTTTCGTTTCGTCGTACTGCGATATGTTGTTCCATAAAGCGAACAGTATATCGTTAACGCATTCGTCCTGATATGCTTCAAAACTGCCAAGATGCCGGCGGACAATAGACTTTATAAGTCCGCCGTAGACCAGTATAAGCGACGACAGCGCCTGCTCGTTTCGTTCCCGCAAGCCTTTAACAAGCGTTTCATCTTCCATGCTCTCACCTTCTCTGCTGTTTTATTGAGGCCTCTGCTTATATATACGAACGATTTGGAGATTTTCTATCAATATTAAAAATCTTTATTATTAACAATTTTTACCGATATCCACATTGACACCGCAAGAGCAGCTACTGCCGCCGCCGCAAACACAGCAAAAGCGAATATGGCCGGAAACTCGTTTATCATATCCACTCCGCCGGCGGCTCTGTCGATACTTATTCCTGCCGTGACAATTATTACTACCGGAATCAACACCATTACAATAGAAATCACCCTTGCTTTTTCCGCGTCAAACTTAAATCTGACGGGCATGAGTATCGACAGCCATATTGTCATTACGCACATCGTGCAGAACATACCGAGTACGTTTTCAAAAAAGTTTTCCCGCACAACAGCGGAAAACACAAGATTTAATATCATTGCCGCCGCCATTGCCGCAAGCGCAAGGATATACTTTGAAAGCACAATATCTCTGCGCGTGACGGGCATTGTAAGCGCGTATGCGTTCCAGCCCGAACGTTCGTCATACGCCAGCGCTGTTGCGGGCAGCATAACCATAAGCATTCCTATGCATCCAGAAAATACAGACAAGCTCCCGTCCTTTAAAGAAATCATGCCCCACAGAGCAACGATTATCAAATACGCGCCCCACTGCTGTCTTAAATTCATTAAATCCTTTAAAATTAATCCCTTCATCAGTCCCGCTCCTTTCCCATAAACACCATTATATCCTCAATGGACGGCTTATCGCTCACAAAACCGCTCGCCGTCTCCTTAAGCACCAGCGCCTCAGCTCCGTAGCGTCCTCCGCGCCGCCCGTAAACCACGTTTTTATCAAGCGCGTCGATTTCTGCTCCGGTGCATTTTATAATCGCATATTTATCTAATAATTCATCTTTTTCTTCGCAAAATACAAGTCTGCCCTGATGCAGAAACGCAATATAATCGCACGCTTTTTCCAGGTCGCTCACAATATGCGACGACATAAGCACGCTGTGCGTCTCGTCCTGAATAAAATCAAGCAGAATATCGAGTATTTCGTCGCGCACAATCGGGTCAAGCCCGCTGGTCGCCTCGTCTAAAATCAGCAGTTTGCTGTCGTGCGATAAAGCCGCCGCTATGGAAAGCTTCATTGTCATACCTCGCGAATAATCTTTGATTTTCTTTTTGCCCGAAAGCTTAAATCTTTCCACATATTCTGAAAACGCATCCTTGTTCCATGTTTTATATATTCCCGACATAATTTTATTAACGTCGTCCGCATTCAGCGCGCCTGAAAACGCACATTTATCCAGCGCCACCCCGATATGCTCTTTGAGATTCCTGTCGCGCGCTATATCATTAGAACCAAGCGCTTCGACTGTTCCTTCATCCTTGTCCGCAAGCCCTGTAATAATACGCAGAAGCGTGCTCTTTCCCGCGCCGTTCTCACCAATAAGTCCCATAATACAGCCCTGCGGCAAATCTAAACTTATATTCTCAAGCGCAAAATCCTTATACCGTTTTGTCACATTTTTCAAATGTATCGAATTGTTCATTTTTTCTCCTCCTCATAAAGCACGGCAATCATTTCTTTTAAATCGTCTGAGCTTAAACCGCATATTCTTGCGCACTTTATAGCCTCGCTTATATGCTCTTCAATTTTTTTTAGCTGCTGTTCGCGCACAAGCTCCATATTCTTTGTAGCCACAAAGCTTCCGCGCCCCTGCATTGTCACTATAAAGCCGTTCCTTTCCAATTCCTCATACGCGCGCTTCGTGGTTATCACGCTTATTCTAAGCTCTTTCGCCAGAAGCCGCATAGAAGGCAGCGCGTCTCCCTCGCAAAGCCCGCCTGAGATAATCTGCTCTTCAATCTGCCGCACTATTTGCTCATATATAGGCTCGTCTCCCGAATTGCTTATATGTATCTGCATGCAATCACCTCGCATTAATATTGTATATACTCATTATATACAATATTAACTTATTTGTCAATAGCCGATAAGCAAAAATAAATTCCTATATCTAATCCCGCTTTACTTCTGTTGCTTGCTTTGTAAACGCATTAAAAAAAGAGCCTGCGGCTCTTTTTTGTTTAAATATATCTTGTAAATCTAAAAAGACAAAAGTATATGCTTTCAGCGCATAAATAACATCACATCTGATAAATAATTTCAGCTGAATACACGCCGTCCCAAATATTCTTATTTTGTTTGCACCACTATCCTATACCGCATAATTTTCTGTTTTTATGCTATCTTAATAAAATCCTCCGTCAGAGGACGCAGAATATTATTCTGACCGTCCCATATAAATATTCTCGCCTGAACCGCTCCCGAAGGCGGCATATCGGACTTTTGAAGCTCCATATCCGCAGAACCGTTCTCCGGCGTTATCTCTTTCATCCTGCAGTTTACAAGCACGCCCGCAGCATTATAATATCCAATCCATATATTAATTTTATCAGCGTCGTTTGACGTAAGCTGAAATCCTATTTTATCAATATTATCAATATGAACCGACGTAAGTTCAGTGCCCTCTTTTACATACATATTAACCGACGTATCCCCGCCCGCCGCGGCATACGGCGCGGCCGCCGCCATATTTACAAACGCGGTATACTGCTGCTTCGGTATGGTCTCCGGCTGTGCCGAAGCAGCTGAACTTATCCGAAAATACTGGTCGCCGGCGTCTGAATAAGATTTTGTATAATAGTAATATCCTCCGTAATAATGCATTGGATTTTTAACATTGCTGAAAATCTGGTTAGATTCATATGTTTTGCTCCCGCACACAGGAAGCGGATTTTTTCCGTAAACATACGCGTCCGAGCCGTCCTGCCCGTTATTATCAAGATGATTTTCCCTCATTGTTTCATCCGAAATAAGCAAATTAGCGTGATTGCCTCCAAAGACTGACTGAACCAAATCGTTTTCCGCTATATTGTCATTTTCATAAATCGGGTCGTCATATGTAACGTCAACGTTATACCATTCCCCGCCGATTTTAACCATATTCCACATATGCCCTATACCGTTGCTGTATACGTTTATGCACTCGATTCCCGCTTTTCTGCAAAGAATATTGTATGCCAGAGAATAACTCTGACAAACCCCAACGCCGTCCATAACCACGCCGTATGCCGTATGATACGACAGCATTTTATTTTTCAAGGCGTCTTCCTCGTCGGACAAATCATTCTTTGAGATAACCTCCGCCATATGCTCGGACAAGCGGCAAACCGCTATCGGCTCGTTTGCTTTCGGCGTGCCCGCATATTTTTCGGGAAAAGCCTCGGCGCGCGCGAGACGATATCCGTATGTAGTATTGGCTATGAGATAATCATGTAAAGCAAACGCTTTCTGCATATCTGTCATATCGCCGCGTATAGTCTGATTTAAAATATTTTCAATTCTCAGATTAAAAACATCGCGCAGCTCATATGCTCCGTCAATATAATACGGATACATTTTGGAAAGATGATACGGGCCCTCTTCACTGTCCAGCAAAAAACTGAAGCTGACTCCGGTGAAAGCATAGAATATATCGGGATTTTCGTCCAGCACCTCAAAGTACAGCGCCGACGCATATTTCTCCATCGCATCTTTCGTTGCCGCTGAAATATCATATCCTTCCGCCGTTGGAATCTGTATTTCTGCTTCATGGTTTTTAAGTCCATTAAGAATAACGCCTTTAACATTCTCCCAAACATCAGCCCCCACAGCGGCAAGCTGAACCGGATGAATAGGCTCTGCAAACCCTAAAGACGACTTGGGAATATATCCGATATTCGCATTATCATCTGCAGCCGCTGAAAGCGGGGCGCATATAAGAATTAATGCCAAAAGCCATGAAATACATTTCTTCATATAAAACCGTCCTTTAAATTAGTGATAGATTTATTTTAGCATCACAGCAATGAAATGTCAATATTTTTACCGTCCATTCATATTGGTATACAAGCGGTCTGAATAGTATGTCTCCAAAAAAATCTGCTGATTTACTGCTTATAAAAAATATCATTTTCTTCTTCTAAAAACAACCTTTATTTAGTTAGCAAAACTAAAATCAAACACCTTAGCGATAATACAAAAAATTATAGACAACAATATTAATATATGCTATATTTATTATACTACAATAAAACACAATAAAAACTCATGATTTCGTTGTTATGTCTTAAACAAAACATGAATTATATCAGGAAACACTGGTTTTTTAATTTACAGAAACAGCAAAACACGCTTTTTGTATTATTTTTAATCGAAAGAGGGGAGAGAAAATGAAAAGCGTTAAAAATAATTTCTATATGCTCCGTCTTATATGGAAAGAATGCCCGTGGGGCGTAATATGCGAAATGCTCCATTGGCTGATTTACCGTGTGGGAGAACTGTTTTATTCCGTATTTCTGCTCCGCTTTATCGTAAAATCAATAGAAGTCGGAACAGAATTTTCAAAGGTTATGGGCTTTCTGTTTTTGCTTCTCGCCTATGGATGCGTAACAGGGGTATTTAACTCATGGTATTGGAACTGGTACAGACGTAAGGTAAAGCTTAAAATAGATGAAATGCTTCTTAAAAAAATGTATGAAAAAGCAGTTGAATGTGATTTAAGCTGTTATGAAAATCCTGAATTTTACGATAAATACACCCGCGCCAACTCGGAAATTCTGCAGCGAAGCATGAAAATTCTTGAAGAATGCGGACGCATATTCAGCACCGTAGTATCGGCTGTAATCAGTATAGTTATAATCGCCGCATGGGAACCGATTGTAATACCTGTAGTCATAATCTGCGCGATATGCTCGCTTTTAATTGATAAAAAGCGTTCAAAACTGAAATATGACTGCATGGTTGAAACCACTCCGCAAACAAGAACTCAGGACTATGTCAAACGCACGGTATACCTGCAGGACTACGCAAAGGAGCTTCGTCTCGGCAACATGTTCTTCCCTCTGCTAAAGCATTTTAACGATTCTGTAAAACAAGCGCTTAAAATAACGAGCCATTATTACGGCATAGCGGCATGGCTGAGAGTACTGCGGGAATTGTTTATGAGCTTTGGCACATATCTTGTGGCGCAGGGAATCATAATATTCAGATATATTGAACAGCACGCGTACAATATGAGCGACGTTGTGACAATTATGAACGCCGCAACCGTACTGCAATCAAATATCTACTCCATATCATGGAATATGTCGTATTTTATAGAAAACGGATTATACGTTGAAAATCTGAAAACATTTTTTGAGTATAAAACTGAAATAACAGAAAACGAAAACGGACTTATTCCTGCAAATACGAAGCATCGGCTAACTCTCAAAAATTTATCCTTTACATATAAGGGACAAGCGAAGCCCGCGCTTAAAAACATCAGTCTTGATATACCCGAAGGACAAAAGGTTGCTTTTGTGGGACATAACGGCGCCGGCAAATCCACTCTTGTAAAGCTTATCATGCGTCTGTATGATGCTGCTGAGGGTGAAATACTGCTTGACGGAATTAATATAAAGGACTACAAACTGTCCGCTTACCGTCACAGCTTCGGCACTGTTTTTCAGGATTTTAAAATTTTCGCGTCAAGTATTGAAGAAAACGTTCTGCTTCATCCCGCTCAGGGAGACAATGATGAAAAAAATGCCTATAACGCCGTAAGCGCAAGCGGACTTATGGACAAGGTTAACACTCTTGAACACGGTATGAAAACACAGCTTACAAGAGAGTTTGACGATGAAGGTACAATGCTTTCCGGCGGCGAGTTCCAGAAAATAGCTGTGGCGAGAGTTTTTGCGAAGCAATCCTCAATAGCGATTTTAGACGAGCCGTCAAGCGCTTTGGATCCTATAAGCGAATATGAAATGTTTGAAAATATGATGAAGGCGTGCGCGGATAAAACTGTGATGTTTATTTCTCACAGACTTTCGTCAGCCGTTAATGCGGATATTATATATCTTCTGGAAAACGGTGAAATCATCGAGCGCGGCACTCATATGGAACTGATGGCTGAAAACGGCAAATATGCGGAGATGTTTAATATGCAGGCAAAGCAATATAAAGAAAGCGGGGGACGGGAATAATGAAAAAACTTATACATATTATTTCAAATCATCTGCTTATGATGAAATATTTTCTCAAATTTGCGCCTGTGTATTTTATCGTGAATTTTCTTTTCTGTATATATGTGTCCTTTATTGATATGCTTACAGGGGCGTATTCAGTAAAATATATATTTAACGGTCTTTCTGAGGGCAAATCTTTTAAACATTTGCTGGCGTTTCTCGGATTTGTAAGTCTGGCTATGATTGTGCGTCATATTTTAGGCGCGTTAAGCGCGGAATATCTTTCCGCCACAGGCTGGGTGAAGCTTAAAGCGGGAATGAAAAAGCTTGTGTTTGAACAAGCAAGAAAAATGGATTTAGTATATTATGAGACGCCGAAATTTTATACTGACTTTGTATGGGCGGCGTCTCAGTCTGATGAAAAAATGGGAGAGATGTACTATTCGTGGTGTGTGTTTGTTGCAAGACTGTCCGATTTGATATTCTTCGGCGGATTTATGCTTGCTAACGATATTATACTAATGCTGTTTGCCGCGGCGCTGATAGTAATAAGATTTGTATTGAATTCAATAATAATAAAGCTGAGATATAAAATGCACGTTGAAGCAAAACCGCATGAGCGCGAGCGCGACTATATTACCCGTGTATTTTATCTTGCGGATTATGCAAAAGAAATACGGCTTTCCGATATACACAAAACCCTGTTTAAACGTCTTAAAGACACAATGTCGCGCATATGGGAAATTAACGATAAAGCAGGCAAAAAAATAACTGCTCTTTGGACTATAGCTGCGTTGGCGTCAGACGGGTTTCTTGATTTTTTCATATATCTTTATCTGTGCTTTAAAACGCTTGTCACAAAAACCCTTAAATTCGGAGAACTCGCTTCTCTCACAAGTGCAGTTTGGAATTTCGCTTACCGGGCTGTAGACTTTATTAATGTTTTGACAGATATGGGAGAACAAAGTCTTTATGTGGATAATTTCAGAGAGTTTCTTGCCTACGAACCTAAAATTGAGTGTCAAAAAGGTATAACGACTCCCGATAAACCAACGGTTATTTCAATGAAAAACGTGTCGTTTAAATACGAGGGGACAGATAAATACAGTCTTAAAAATATTACTCTCAATATCAAGCCTTATGAGAAGATAGCAATAGTCGGTTACAACGGCGCGGGCAAGTCCACGCTTGTAAAGCTGCTGATGCGTCTGTATGACGTTACGGAGGGTGAAATCAGCATGAACGGTACTGACATAAGAGAATATGCGACGGACAGTTACAGAGGTGTTTTTGGAGCAGTGTTTCAGGATTATAAAGTGTTTGCGGGAACCGTGGCGGAAAATGTTGAGATGGATTTTGCAAACGACAGCAGACGCGCGGATATAGTAAACGCGCTTAATCAGAGCGGTTTTGACGATAAGCTCGCAAAACTGCAGAAAGGGATCGATACGCCTCTTACGCGCGAGTTTTCGGAGGAAGGAATAAATCTTTCTGGAGGAGAAGAACAGAAAATAGCTATTGCTCGTATTTTTGCAAAGAAGTGTTCATGCGTTATCCTCGACGAGCCCTCAAGCGCTCTGGACCCTATAAGCGAATATAAGCTTAATCAGACAATGCTGACTCTATCAGAGCATAAAACCGTCATATTTATATCGCATCGGCTTTCAACCACCTGCATGGCTGATAGAATAATTATGCTTGAAAACGGCGAAATAATCGAGGAAGGTTCGCACGACGAGCTTATGAATATGAACGGTAAATACTCGGAAATGTTTAATAAACAGGCTGAAAAATATCGTGTGTCATAAAAATTGTTGTTTTACCTTTTTGTAAGCTTTCAGACAAACACATCGTCTTATGTATAAATTAATAATTAAAATAATTCATAGCGTCGAACCCCAAATTATTTTTGCTGCCTGCTCGCAGCGCAAACAAAAAAGCGCCCCGCAGGCGCTTTTTTTAGTCTAAATGAAAAACGGGAACAAGGTCAATGGAAACCGGGCTGTTATCCGGATTCGTTTCCATTATATCAGCCATAAAGTCCCACCATTTGCGGTTAATTACCGTGTCTGCGCCTTTTGCCCAGAGCTCCTCGTCTTCAATCTCAATATACCCGAACAGCGTGTTTGTCTCGCGGTCAAGAAAGATTGAATAATTCTTTCCGCCATGCTCGTGAATCATATCCTGCATTTCGGGCCAAAGCTCATTGTGACGCTTTGTGTACTCCGCCTCCATACCCTCGTAAAGTTTCATTTTAAATCCTTTAACCATTTTTCTCTCCTGCCTTTCTTAATCTATCCCGAGCATTTTCCGCTCGTTTAATATAATATCAAACAATGTGAACGCTGCGCGCTTCTTGCTCATAAGCTCCAGCCTAACCATATGCTTTTTCGTGATTACCGTGAGCACGTTTGTATCCGTGCCGAAACCCGCGCCTTCTTCTCTCAGACTGTTTGCCGCAATCATATCTATATTTTTGCTTTGAAGCTTACGCGCCGAATTTTGCTCCGTATTTTGCGTCTCCATAGAAAATCCGCACAAATACTGCCCCGCCGTGCGGTTTTCACCCAGATATTTTAAAATATCGTCGGTGCGTTCAAGCTCCAGCGATATATTTTCGCCGTCCTTTTTTATTTTTTCTTCACTGACAGTTTTAGGGCGGTAATCTGCAACCGCCGCAGCCTTAACAATAATATCCTGTCCACTGCTCACCGACGTTACCGCCTCAAACATATCCCGCGCGCTTTCAACAGAAACCATCCTCACAAAAAGCACAGGCTCAAGATTCACTTGTCCGGACACAAGCGTAACCTCCGCTCCGCGCAGCATTGCGGCATATGCAAGAGCATAGCCCATTTTCCCGCTGGAGCGGTTCGTTATATATCTAACAGGGTCGACACTTTCGCGCGTGGGTCCCGCGGTAACAAGCACATTAAGTCCCGCCATATCTTTCGGACACGCGATTTCTTTAAGTATATATTCAAGAATTGTCTGCTCGCACGCCATCTTCCCTTTGCCGCTGTCGCCGCATGCAAGATGTCCGCTGTCCGGTTCGATAAGCGTCCAGCCGTAGCGTGCGAGCGACGCAAGATTATCCTGAGTCACAGCATTTTCATACATCCGCGTGTTCATCGCGGGCGCGGCAAGCTTCGGGCAAGCGCACGCAAGCGCGGTTGTTGTTAGCATATCGTCGGCGATTCCGTACGCCAGCTTTGCGCCCACATTTGCCGTCATTGGCGCAATAACCAGTATATCCGCTTTTTTCGCAAGCGAAATGTGCTCAACTTCAAATGTAAAATTCCTGTCAAATGTATCTATAATGCACTTGTTGCCTGTAAGCGTTTCAAACGTTATGGGCGTTATAAATTCACATGCGTTTTTTGTCATAATAACATGCACATCGGCATGCTGCTTTTTCAGCATACTTGCCAAATTAGCCGTCTTATAAGCCGCAATACCTCCCGTTACGCCTAACAAAACTGTTTTCCCCCGAAGCATCGCACCGCCCCCTTTGGTTATTTTTATCATTTTAACTATTTTATCATAAAAAAAACTCATTTTCAATATTGATTTATTTTTTAAACGGGTATATAATAAATACGCTAAAATTGCATTGTATCTTAAATATTAAGAACAGTAGCAGGAGGTAAAATCATGAATAAAACATTTAACACACGCAAGCTTGTGATGCTTGGGCTTTTGGCAGCAGTGCTTTTCATTATGGCGTTCACGCCGCTCGGATATCTGCGTATAGGACCTTTAAGCATCACGTTCAACACAATTCCGGTAGCAATAGGAGCCATATCTTTAGGTCCTTTATGCGGAGCAATACTCGGAGCTGTGTTCGGGCTCACATCTGTAATGGGCGGCAGCTCGCTTGTTGTAACGCTCATGTCAATCAATCCCGTTCTTGCGGGAATTATGTGCTTTGTGCCGAGAATTCTTGAAGGACTTCTCGCAGGCTTTATAGCACAAAGTCTCAGCAAAACGCGTATTTTTAAACCCGCGTCATACGGTATAACCGGATTTATGACGGCGTTTATGAACACGCTGTTTTTTATGTCTGCGCTTGTTATTCTCTTCGGGAATACCTCATTTGTGCAGGAAAAATGGACGGCTCTTGCTCCGTCTCAGAACGTGATATTTTTCGTGTGCGCATTTGTGGGCGTGAACGCTGTTATAGAAATGGCGTCAACCGCCTTTGTTTCATCAGCTATATGTTTTGCTTTGTATAAATCAAAATTATTGAAATGAAAATCCTCCGGCACATCGAGTGCCCTTGGATTTTTGCTGTTTGCTCCGCAAACGCAGTTAATGAAAATCTCCGGCGCATCAAGCGCCGCGGTATTTTTGCTGTTGATATAACGCCAAAAAGCAACCGAACGCATTCATAAAATCAATGCGTCCGGTTGCTTTTACATGCTAACATCTAATCTATATTGACAGATATTATTTTCTCATAGCTTCCTCAATAGCAACAGCAACAGCAACAGTCATACCGACCATCGGGTTGTTGCCCGCGCCGATTAAGCCCATCATTTCCACATGAGCCGGAACCGAAGAAGAACCGGCAAACTGCGCGTCTGAATGCATTCTGCCCATTGTATCAGTCATGCCGTATGAAGCAGGACCTGCCGCCATGTTATCAGGATGCAGCGTTCTGCCCGTTCCGCCGCCTGACGCAACAGAGAAATATTTCTTACCCTGCTCAATGCACTCTTTCTTATATGTACCTGCAACAGGATGCTGGAAACGCGTCGGATTTGTTGAGTTGCCTGTAATCGACACGTCAACGCCCTCATGATGCATAATAGCAACACCCTCGCGCACGTCGTCCGCACCGTAGCAGCGAACCTTTGCGCGCTCGCCGTTTGAGTATGCCTTTTCAGACACGATATTCAGCTTTCCTGTGAAATAATCAAACTTAGTCTGAACATATGTAAATCCGTTAATTCTTGAAATAACCTGAGCCGCGTCCTTACCGAGACCATTAAGAATTACGCGCAAATCTTCTTTTCTTGCGCGGTTAGCGCTTTTAGCCAAGCCAATCGCGCCCTCGGCTGCCGCAAAGGATTCATGTCCCGCTAAAAACGCAAAACATTTTGTTTCCTCGCGCAAAAGCATTGCGCCGAGATTTCCATGACCGAGACCAACCTTTCTGTCGTCCGCAACCGAACCCGGAATACAGAACGACTGCAATCCCAAACCAATTTTCTCAGCCGCGTCAGCCGCAACAGTGCAGCCGTCCTTAATTGCGATTGCCGCGCCCGTAATATATGCCCAGCACGCATTCTCAAAGCATATCGGCTGAATTTCTTTCACCATATTATATACGTCAATTCCCTTGTCGTCGCAGATTTTCTTTGCTTCTTCCAAAGAGGAAATGCCGTGCTTGCTCAGCTCCGCGTTGATTTGGTCAATTCTTCTCTCATAACTTTCAAATAAAGCCATTATCTATTTCCTCCTTTTCTATTATTCGCACCGTGGGTCAATATATTTTTTAGCGTCGTCAAATCTGCCGTATGTACCGCTTGCTTTCTCAAGAGCCTCGTTTGCATCAACGCCTTTTCTAATCATCTCCATCATCTTTCCGAGATGCACGAATTTATAACCGATTATCTGGTCTTCGTCGTCAATAGCAAGCTTTGTTATGTAACCTTCGGCAAGCTCCAAATATCTCGGACCTTTTTCAAGAGTGGCATAGCACGTGCCAACCTGACTGCGAAGTCCTTTTCCCAAATCCTCGAGACCCGCGCCTATCGGGAGACCGTCCTCAGAAAACGCCGTCTGCGTGCGTCCGTATACAATCTGAAGAAACAGCTCGCGCATAGCCGTATTGATAGCGTCGCATACGAGATCCGTGTTGAGAGCCTCAAGGATAGTCTTGCCAGGGAGAATCTCTGAAGCCATAGCGGCAGAGTGAGTCATACCCGAACATCCGATGGTCTCTACAAGAGCCTCCTGGATTACGCCTTCCTTTACATTGAGGGTAAGTTTGCAGGCACCCTGCTGAGGTGCG
>CATJNN010000180.1 GCA_949742185.1 uncultured Clostridia bacterium
ACGGAGGAGCGGGGGGTCTATGACCGCGGATAAGCTTAATAAGCCATTCAAAAGCTTTAAAGAAATCTTTTGCGTATAGCGAATGGAGCATAAGTTTATAAAGCTGCGGTAAAAACGACTCAATATATTCAATTTTATCAAGCGTGTCAGAATAACGCGCTGTCGCGGTTTTATAAGCTATGCAGTTTGTTTTGTTCGCTCTTTGAACAACGCTTTCCTGAACTCCGGACTGAGATATTGGTTGGGGCGAGTGTGGTGTGGTGTAGTGAATAGCGACGGTTTTGCCGCGTACTGAGAACTCTCTGCGCCCATAGCCTGCGGTTATTAAAGCATCGGTGAACGCCTTGCACATGTAGCGATCGGGAAATTTTATCGTGGCGTCCATTGTCAGCGATTCTTTTTCGGAAAACTCGCCGAGCTTAAACGCTGTTATCCACCAGTGGTGAGCCTTGCGGCTTAACAGTTTTTTATTGTTTTTATAGAGGACAAACGACATATCCATTTGTTCGTCGTCGCTTATCGGCTCATAAAAGGTGCCGGTAAAGCGCTCGGAGCGTATATCGTCGGCAGTAGTGTTATAAATGCCTATTTCCGCGCCGGTGGTTATACCGTACTGACCTTTCCAAAGCTCGATAAGCCAGCGTTTGCCGCGGTATGAAAAGGTGATTGGCTCGCAGTCCATAACCATATTGAAAAGCGGCGCGCCCTCGTCGTACAGACGGCAGTAGCCGGCTTCACGCTGCCAGCAGTTCTTTAGTGAATAGAAATAATCGTTTTTGTAATCATATGCAAATCCGGCGGAGCGCAGGTCGTCGTTAAGCTGCCTGAGCTGCTCCTCTTTATCTGGATTAGGACTGAAGCTCCTCATCCGTATAAATAAAACAATACCAAATACTATCAGAATAATTGCAATTATAGCAATTATAACCATGTATGTTGGAATATACATAAAAAGCTCTCCTTTCTGAGCATATAATATCCGAACCTCATGCATATATGTTTTGCGGCGCGTGAGGCTCGGATATTTTATGTTACAGGTGTTGCGAGCGGACAGCAAAAGCAGAAGCGTCCGATATACCTATGGTTTTTCGTTCACCATATAAATATAATATTCAGCCGCGCTCCGATTGGTGATACATGCTGTGCAGGAAAAATATTGACTGTAAAAAGAAGATAAGAAATGCTTGTGAACAAACTGTGTACTATTATTACAATATTTCAACAAATCCACAATTATGGCTTGCGCAAATCTGGCTTATGTGGTATGATAATTGTGTTTAATAATAGGAATTTTTCAGTTGTTAATAGACAGGAGGATTACATATGAAAAAGATTATAAGCGGCGTGGTTGCTTTTGCCGTTGCGGCGGCTGTGTGCGTGCCGGCTATGGCGAAAAGTTTTTCCGATGTTACGTCTAATTGGGCGTGGGCGGAGCCGGCTATAACTGAGATGTCTGAGATGGGACTTATAAACGGCTATCCGGACGGAACGTTTAAACCTGAGCAAAGCGTTACGCATATTGAGGCTCTTGCACTTTTTGCGCGCGCTATGGGCAGCACAAGCGAAACAAACAGAGATGTTGTTGATATTGCCGTTAAAAAATATGAAAGCCTTTTAAAACCGTATTCTCTTGCGTTTGGCACTGAGGAGGTTTCATTTCTTTTATACAGGGGCGCTCTTAAAGAGAGTGAGCTTAGCACATATTTATCGTCAAATATAAAAAATGAGCCGATGAAGAGATACGAGGCGGCTATTATTATAACGAAAGCCATGGGCGCGGAGGAGGAAGCGAAAGCTAATCTTCTTACAGACCTTTCGTATCTCGATGCGCGGGAAATTCCGTCAGACGCAGTGCAGTATGTGTATTATGTGACGGGTCAGGGACTCATGCAGGGCACGGACGGAAACAAGTTTTCGCCAAACACGGAGGTGCGCCGCAGTGAGATTGCGGTTATGCTTAATAACACGGTAAATATGATGGGTATGTCTTTTGAAAAGGTTAAACTTGCGTCGATAAACACTGTCAGCCGAAACATACAGGTTAAGGAAAGCGACGGCACAATGAATTACGTGTCTTACAGCACTGATACTGTAATGAACGTGGAGGGCGTTATGACGCAGGCAAAGGATATGCCTCAGGGCGTGAGCGCAGTGTTTACATATATGAACGATTCGCTTAAATATGTCGATGTGCTAACAAGTATACCAGACCAGACTGTAAAAGGTAAATTCTCGGGATACACGCTCTTAAACGGCGTTTTAAAAATATCGATAATCCCAAAGAAGAGCGACGGAACATACGATTCGGAAACGCAGTATATCGCGGCGGGAGATATTTCAATGAAATACGACGGTTCGCCTGCGACAATAAATACATTTAAAAACGGCGACCTTGTAACCTTGGAATTGTCAGCCGGCAAGGTGAATACGATACTGGGAGAGACAAAAAGCTCGACTATCACAAACGCGACTATAGAAGATGTTTCAATCAATGCGGCAAGCGTTACGATTACCATAAGTCATGCTTCTGCTGAATATAATGGAGTCACATTTGAAGTGTCAAATAACGCGCTTGTGTCGAAGAATGGAACAGACACAACTCTCAGCAAGGTGTATAAGGGTGACAAGGCTACGTTGTGGCTTGAATACGGAGTTATAACGAAGGTCAGTGCAAATTCGTCAAGCTCATCTATAGAGGGTACCATACAGGAGCTTAGCATAGGTCAGAATTCAAAAATTAAAATTAAGTCCGGCGGGCAGGAATACGACTATATAATTCCCGCCGACGCTAAAATTGTTATAAACGACGCAGACGGCACGCTGTACGATTTCCGCGTGGGTGATAGCGTGAAGCTCACGCTTGAGAGCGACGCGGTTACAAAGATTGTTGCAACGTCTGTGCAGGCGGCAAACAGAACGGTTGTCGGCACGGTTACGGCGGTTAACAGCTCGTTTGGTTTTGTTCAGATTTCAACTGACGCGGGAGAGAGCATAAACGCTTTCTGCAATGACAATACGACAAAGTTTATCTCGGCTTCGGGTTCTGATAAGAGAATGAAAAATATCGAAGTGGGTCAGACGCTGACGATACGCGGTTCGGTGAAAAACGGCGCGTTTGCGGCGACCGTTATCATTATTGAAGAATAATCTGCGTTTTATGCGAAAGAGTATGCCCCGAAGCAATTCGGGGCAATACTTTTATAATAGTTACAGGTAGTGGGAAATATAAAAATCACTATGGTTTCGTCCAAACGCTGTTGTTAATGAAAGTTTGTTATAATAAGGAGAATAAAATGAAACGGTTCGGACAATATTCAACATGGCTTTTAGCCTTCCTTTTTGCCGCAGGGCTGATTATCATTTATAAAACCGTTGATAATCTTTCCAATGTATTTGCGTTTTTCGGAAATGCGCTGCATATAGCCATGCCGTTTATCATTGGTTTTGCTATAGCGTATATTCTGAATATCCCGTGTGTTCGGCTTCAGCGGATTTTTGCAAAATCGCGGGTGAAGTTTATTGCTGAAAAAAGGAAAATTTTATCAATCGCGTCTGTGTATATTATTATGCTTGCGATTATAGTTGTTGCGCTTAGGGCGGTTGTTCCTGCGATTTACAGGAGTATACTTGATATCTATGAGAATTTTCCAACGTATATAGATAATGCGGCAAACTATTTAAAGGAGCTGCGCATTGACGAGAAGCTGGCGTTTATAAATATTAATGAGGACGTGATTATCAATAAGGTAAACGAATGGTTTTCCAATATTGATTTCACTAAGTTTGCGCAATATGCGCAGGGAGTTCTGAGCGTCACCTCAAATGTTTTGAACATATTTATAGCGATTATTGCGTCTTTATATATGCTGTTTGACAAGGAAAGAATAAAGCGCACGTTTTATCGTGTGACCGGAGTTTTGATGGGAGTAGGCGCGCGCGATAAGATGGTTGGATACATGAAGAAGCTAAATGACATCTTTTCAAAATACATTTACAGTCAGCTGATTGACGCAACAATAGTGATGGTGCTTTCGATTATTGTTTTAATGATTTTAAAAGTAAAATATGCTGTTTTGCTTGGAGTTATTATAGGCTTGTGTAATATAATTCCGTATTTTGGCGCGATTTTTGCCGTTGGAGGCACAATTTTAGTCACTTGTTTTACGGGCGGAATTGGAAAAGCGATTTGGACAGGTATTGCGCTTATTGTTATGCAGCAGATTGACGCTAATCTTATAGGCCCGCGTATTATGGGGCAGTCGCTTGAAATGCGTCCGCTTTTGGTAATTATTGCAGTAACCGTCGGTAGTGGATTTTTCGGATTTATGGGTATGATTTTATCGGTGCCGATATTTGCAATGTTAAAGCTGATTGCCGAGGATTTGATACGCGCGCGTGAGCGGCGTCTCGGAATAAGTATAAACGAGGAGGAAGACGAATGACGCGTGTCGCGGTAGTCGGCGGCGGCGCGTCGGGGCTTATCGCGGCTGTGCGCGCAGCTCAGATGGGAGCGGATGTTACCGTTTATGAGCGCGGGGAGCGCGTAGGCAAGAAAATTCTTTCAACGGGAAACGGACGTTGTAATCTTACTAATATTAACGCTGATGTATCGCATTATCACGGGCAAAATCCTAAATTTATGATGAGCGCGCTTTCGCGTTTTTCAGTTGGCGACACGCTTGAATTTTTTGGGGATCTGGGACTTTTAACAAAAACCGAGGATGAAGGCAGAGTGTATCCGAGGTGCGGGCAAGCTTCCGCAGTACTGGACGTTTTGCGTATGGCGTTGGAGAGGTTCGGCATTAACGTTGTGTGCGGATTTGAAGTTAAAGACGTCAGAAAAAATAAAGGCGGGTTTTTGATTGAGGCCTATGATGGAAGCATAGAGTACGCAGACCGCGTTATTTTGGCGGCGGGCGGGCGCGCCGCGCCGTCGCTTGGCTCGAACGGCAGCGGTTATGAAATAGCAAAGAGGCTGGGACATACGATAACGCCTCTTGCGCCCGCGCTTGTGCAGATTAAAACCAATACTGCTATAGTTAAATCGCTGAAAGGTTTAAAAATTGACGCGCGGCTAACGATAGAGAGCGGCGGGCAGGCTGTGGCAAACGACAAGGGAGAAGCGCTTTTCACTGATTACGGAATATCGGGCATTCCTGCGTTTCAGCTTTCGCGGTATGCAAAAAAGGGCGCGGACGCGGTTCTGGATTTGACGCCTGAATATACGCGTGAAGAACTTAAAGCTATGCTTGAAGTGCGCAAATATAACGGCTCGTCGCTTGAAGCATATTTTACGGGAATGTTTCAAAAACGTGTTGGACACGCTGTTTTAAAAACATGCGGATTGCTTCCGTTGTCGCGTTCCGCCGCTTCGCTTTCGTCTGAAGAAATTTTGTCGCTTGCGGCGACGATTAAAGCGTGGCGTTTTCCGATTGAGGGAACGCTTTCATGGAACAATGCTCAGATTACTTCGGGCGGCGTGAGCACAAAGGAGGTGTTGCCGCCAACCATGGAATCGAAACTGGTAAGGGGATTGTACATAACAGGCGAACTTTTGGATATTGACGGAGACTGCGGCGGGTATAACCTGCAATGGGCATGGTCAAGCGGATATACAGCGGGAGAGGCGGCTGCGGAATGATACGGATTACGAATATAAAAATGCCGCTTGACGGAGGCAGTCTTGCTGAGGAAGCGGCGAAGATACTGAAAATAGATAAAACGAAGATAAAAAAATGCACGCTTATAAAGCAGGCGGTTGATGCGCGGAAAAAATCAGACGTGCATTATGTGTGCACGGCGGATGTTGAGATTGATAATGAAAAGCGGATTGTGAGCCGCGCTGATAAAAGGGCGAGGTTAATCAATGAAAAAAAATATGTATTTCCGAACGATAATCCGCGCGACGACAGGCCGATTGTTGTAGGAGCGGGACCGGCGGGGCTTTTTTGCGCGCTTATGCTTGCGGAAAACGGACACAGACCGATACTGATAGAACGCGGAAAGCCTGTTCGGGAGCGAATGCGGGACGTGGAAAACTTTTGGAACGGCGGCGCGCTTAATATTCAATCAAACGTGCAGTTCGGCGAGGGAGGCGCGGGCACATTTTCCGACGGCAAGCTCACAACGGGAATAAACGACGTTCGCTGCCGGTACGTTTTGGAGGAGTTTGTTAAATTCGGCGCGCCGGAGGATATATTATATCTTGCAAAGCCGCATATAGGCACAGACAGGCTGCGCGGAGTCGTTGAAAATATACGTATGAGAATTATTGAATGCGGCGGGGAAGTGCGGTTTAATACACAGCTCACGAACTTAATAATTGAAGACGGATGGATATCGGGGGCGGCTGTGGACGCGGACGGTATAAAAACAACCATAAACGCGGCGCGGATTGCGCTGGCTATAGGGCACAGCGCGAGGGATACGTTTGTTATGCTGAAAGAACGCGGAGCGCAAATGGTTCGTAAGCCTTTTTCAGTGGGTGGAAGAATTGAGCATAAGCAGGAAATGATAAATATAAGTCAATATGGTAAAGCGCATGAAAAGCTGGGTGCGGCAGATTATAAATTTGCAGTACATCTGCCTGATGACAGAGGAGTATATACGTTTTGTATGTGTCCGGGAGGAGTTGTGGTTGCGGCTTCGTCTGAGGAGGGCGGAATTGTGACGAATGGTATGAGTTATTATAACCGCAGCGGAGAAAACGCGAACAGCGCGCTGTTAGTTGAAGTGCGTCCCGAGGATTTGGCAGGCGACGATGTGCTTGAAGGAGTGAAATTTCAAAGGGATATAGAAAAGCGAGCGTTTGATGTGGGTGGAGGTTACCATGCTCCGGCGCAGACCGTTGGGGACTTTCTCAGCGGAAAGCCGTCTTTGGAAGCGAGAAATGTTTTTCCGACATATAGCCCCGCCGTTGCGTGGGGAGATGTGCGGCAGGTACTTCCTGAATTTGTTGCCGACGCCATGGCGCAGGCAATTCCTTTGATTGACCGTAAGATGCGCGGTTTTGCCGCCGGAGAAGCGGTGATTACAGTTCCGGAAACGCGCAGTTCGTCGCCGATTCGCATTGTGCGCGATGAAGCGCGGCAGTCTAATATACGCGGGCTTTTTCCGTGCGGCGAGGGCGCGGGGTATGCAGGAGGGATTATGTCTGCCGCGGTTGACGGAATACGCACTGCGGAGGCTATGGTTCGCAAAGAAAAGCTTGATTAAGCCTTGATTTTGTGATAAAATAATTATAAATAACGGTAAAAGGAGCATAGGACTATGAAAAAGTTGATAGCGATAATAGCGGTGGTTGTATGCATGGCGGCGGTTCAGGTGCAGGCGTTTATAGAAGGACCGGAAATTACGGTTAATCTTAACGGCGAAAAGATGGCTTTTGACGCTCAGCCGTTTATTGAGAATGACAGAACGCTCGTGCCGATGCGCGCGATATTTGAGGGGGTTGGCGCGAGAGTTGAGTGGGATTCAGACACGCAAACGGCTATTGCGGTGCGCGAGAAAGACGGCGCGGTAATATGCATAGCAATTCAGGCGGACAGCCCGACTGCGTTTGTGAATGAGAACGCAAAAACGCTTGACACAGCGGCAAAGATTGTGGATAACAGAACTTTTGTGCCGCTTCGGTTTGTTGTTGAGGAGCTTGGGGAGAATGTCGAATGGAATCAAAGTACATATACGGTTGATATAACAACAAAATAAAAATATGAATATATACAATGTTAAATAGCGAAAATAATTATATAGTTTTAATATTCGAAATTTTTATTGCTTTGGGCAATTAGCTCTCATAAATTAAGACCATCCTTTTTAGATGGTCTTAATTTTAGTTGTTTTTATATTTCTTTTTTTGCGTTGCCAATATCAGTTATAATTCGGTATCCGGTAGCTTCAACGCGCTTTTTCAGATTTTTAATACTTTGCGCGGCTTCATCGCCGGTGCATATCTTGTTTTCATAAAGAGTATAAAGCTTGCGAACGGCGGCAGGAGACAGATTGGGCATAATAACGTTAGCTCCCGCTTTTAAACCAAGCTCGCGTCCGGAGGGGTGGATTGTGCCGAGCGCCGTTGTGGATGGAATAAGGGCGTACGGAAATATAAGCCGTAGTATGGCAATAAGCCGCAGAGTAAGAGCCATGCTGCCGCTTTTAAAATTTGCAAACGGCGTTTGCGCGTGAGTAATATATGGACCTATTCCAATCATATCTGGATTAAGCTGCTGCAAAAAACGAAGGTCCGATATTATATTATCTGTTGTTTGATATGGTGAACCGACCATAAAACCAGAACCGACCTGATAGCCAATTTCTTTTAAATCAAACAGACAGCGTTTTCGGTTTTGAAGACTCATGCTGTTTGGATGCAGTTGTTGATAATGAATTTCGTCAGAAGTTTCGTGACGGAGGAGATAGCGGGTTGCGCCGGCGTTATAGTAGGCGGTGTAGCTTGATTTTGATTTTTCGCCAATAGAAAGAGTGAGCGCGCAGTCAGAAAATTTTTCTCTTATTGAGGAAACAATATCGCATATTGTTTTATCGCTGTAGAAATTGTCCTCGCCGCCCTGAAGCACAAATGTGCGAAATCCGAGCAAATAGCCCTCAGTACAGCAGGAAAGAATTTGTTCTTTAGTCAGACGGTATCGGACAGCCGATTTATTATCACGACGTATACCACAGTAAAAGCAGTTGTTTTTGCAATGGTTTGTAAATTCAATTAATCCTCGTATATATACGTCGACACCATATATTTTTCGCCGTACTAAATCGGCGGCAGAAAAAAGCGTATTATCGGCATCGTTGTTTTGGAGCAGGGCAATAAAAGCGTCATTCGGTAAATCACGGTTATCTGAAAGATTCTTTATTATTTTATCAAGATTGTCCATAAATAATATAAAGCTCCTTATAACAATATACATTTTATCGTTATTATATATTTGATTATTTATACTGTCAAGAATTCGGAAAAATTTAGTTAATACGGTATTGACAAACGGTTTTTAGAATAGTATAATAATACCTATAAAACAAGTAGGAATTAGAATGCATATAAAGGATAGGTAATATAGATTTGTATAGCAATAATTGATGTTAACGCTGAATATATAAATAATATAAATTGAATGGAGCAATGGTTATGAAAATTTATGAGAAAATTACAGATTTGATTGGCGAAACTCCGCTTATGGAGCTTAAAAATTATGAGAGTAATCATAAGCTTTCGGCTGTAATACTGGCTAAGCTGGAATATTTTAATCCGGCGGGGAGCGTGAAGGACAGAATTGCAAAAGCCATGCTTGACAATGCGGAGCAACAAGGTTTTTTAAAACCTAATTCTGTTATTATTGAGCCTACAAGCGGCAATACCGGTATCGGGCTTGCTGCGGTTGCCGCGGCGAGGGGATATAGAATTATTCTCACTATGCCGGAAACAATGAGCGTTGAGCGCAGAAACCTTTTAAAAGCATACGGCGCGGAGATTGTTTTAACAGACGGTGCAAAGGGCATGACCGGTTCGATTGAAAAAGCCGAGGAGCTTGCCGATAAAATGCCTGAGAGCTTTATTCCAAGTCAGTTTACCAACATGGCAAATCCTGAAATACATAAAAACACAACCGGACCTGAAATATGGCGGGATACGGGCGGAAAAATTGATATATTTGTGGCAGGTGTCGGCACGGGAGGTACGCTGTCGGGTGTAGGCGCTTATCTGAAGTCAAAAAAACCTGATGTTAAAATTATTGCGGTTGAGCCGGCAGATTCGCCGGTCCTTTCTAAAGGCGTTTCAGGCACGCATAAAATACAAGGTATAGGAGCGGGTTTTGTGCCGGACACTTTGGATATTAACGTGTACGATGAGATAATGACGGTGCAGAGTGAGGACGCGTTCTCTGTAGGTAGAGAGCTTGCCCGAAAAGAGGGGTTGCTGGTCGGAATTTCCTCGGGAGCGGCTGTGTTTGCAGCGGCGGAACTGTCAAAAAGACCCGAAAATGAGGGAAAGATTATAGTTGCGCTGTTACCGGATGGCGGGGAGAGATACTTATCGACGCCCATGTTTGATAATTAAAATGTAAGGCGTATAGGTTTGATGATAAACAAGATATATTGTGTAACGATTTATTAAAGCGGAGCTTAATTAATGAGTTGATAAAGAGAAAGACGCTTTAAGGGAATAGACGTGAAGTTTGCCCCATAAAAAAACACTGCTCAACATTGTGTTTAGCAAGTGTTTTTTTTGTTATATTATTTTTTTGTTTTTAATGCGCGCGAGGCGTTAAGAATTGCTAGAAAGGCAACGCCCACATCGCCTAAAACAGCTTCCCACATTGTAGCCATTCCTAATGCGCCAAGCAATAAAATTATAAATTTAATACTGAGCGCAAATACTATATTTTGTTTTACAATCTTTAGCGTTTTTCTAGAGATTTTCATTGCGAGCGCAATTTTTGAGGGGGCGTCGTCCATGAGAACAATATCCGCTGCCTCAATGGCGGCGTCTGAACCCAATCCGCCCATGGCTATACCAATATCAGCGCATGCAAGCACGGGCGCGTCGTTGATACCGTCGCCCACAAACGCAAGTTTCCCTCGCGGAGATTTCGTACTAATAAGCTTTTCGACCTCTGTCACCTTATCGTCAGGAAGAAGTTCGGCGTGTACCTCGTCTATTCCAAGCCTCTTCGCAGTAAACTCGCCGGCTTCGCGACGGTCTCCCGTAAGCATAACGGTTCGTATTCCCTGTTGTTTAAGTGTTTTTACAGCGTCAATCGCGTCGGGTTTTATTTCATCTGAAATAATTATATAACCGGCATATACATTATCCACAGATACATGGACAATAGTTCCGTTTTGGCGGCATTCATTGTATTGTATGCCAATACTGCGCATAAGCTTATCGTTACCCGTGTATACTGCTTTGCCGTCGACAACCGCACGGACGCCCTGTCCCGCTATTTCCTCTGCATCTGATATTCGTGACGTATCTATAGTTTTTCCATATGCTTCTTTCAGGGACTCGGAAATAGGATGGGACGAGTAACTTTCTGAAAGTGCGGCAAGCTCTAAAAGGTCTTTTTCGGATATTTGTGCAGGATTTATTTCTGTCACGATGAAGTTCCCTTTTGTGAGAGTTCCTGTTTTGTCGAAAACTATGATTTCAGCATTTGCAAGCGTTTCCAGATAATTGCCGCCCTTTACCAGTATACCGTGTTTTGACGCTCCGCCGATGCCTCCGAAGAAGCTCAGAGGAATAGATATAACAAGCGCGCAGGGACATGAGACAACTAAGAATATAAGAGCTCTCTGAACCCATTCCGACCATTCTCCGAAAATGAGCGAGGGGATAACGGCGATTAATGCGGCTGATATAACTACAAGCGGGGTGTAATAGCGCGCAAATTTTGTGATAAAATTTTCAGCATGCGCTTTTTTACTGCTTGAGTTTTCAACTAAATCCAGTATTTTAGCAACCGTTGAATTCTCAAAGGTTTTTGTTACTTTTGCTTTTAGAAGACCGGTCATGTTAACACAGCCGCTAATAAGCGTGTCTCCGGCGCACACGTCTTTCGGAACGGATTCTCCTGTGAGCGCTGAAGTGTTAAGAGTTGAGCGTCCTTCAATAATTACGCTGTCAAGCGGGATTTTTTCTCCGGGTTTTATTACTATTGTGTCTCCTATGTTAAGCTCATATGGGTCGATTTGCACAAGACCATTCTCCGCTTCAATATTTGCATAATCGGGGCGTATATTCATTAATTCTGATATAGAGCGGCGGCTTTTGCCAATGGCATATTGCTGAAACCACTCTCCAATCTGATAAAAAAGCATAACCGCCGCCGCTTCAGGATATTCGCGCAGCGTTAATGCTCCGATTGTCGCGATTGCCATCAGGAAGTTTTCGTCAAAAATTTGTCCGTGTAAAATATTACGAGCGGCTCTCCATAAAATATCCCATCCGATAATAGCATATGGAATGAGAAATGCAAAAAAGCGTACCCGTTCGTTTGTGTTAAAAATATTTGCGAGATATGCGGCGGCAAAAAGGAAAAGCGATATAATTATTCGGATAAGCGTCCTTTTTTGCTTTCGGCTCATGACAATTCCCTCCTTATATTTTAATTGTGCAGTCCGGCTCGATTTTTTTGCATAATTTAATAACTTCGTTGATAATTTTATCAAAGTGCGAATCCTCTGCGTCAAGTATAAGACGCTGTGTTATGAAGTTCACTGACGCGCTGTTTACGCCGCTAAGTTTTTTTATTGCGTTTTCCATTTTTGCGGCGCAGTTTGCGCAGTCTAAATTCACCAGTTGATATTGTTTTTTCATAATATAAAGCCTCCAATCCTTTTTAAACAAATTATCATATGAATTATTGTTCATATGATAATTATATGAAGAATATATAAAAATGTCAAGAGTTTTTATAAAAAATAATTAATCAATATCAAAAAGTACCTGTGTTATAAAACAGTTTGTTAAAAGCCTAACGGAATACCAAACAGCAGAAACAGCACCAGAAGTATAGTCCATGATATAAGGAATATTATTGAATACGGCAGCATTATACCTATCATGTTTCCGATAGTCAGCTTGGGATTGTATTTGCGCATATACATTAGTATAACGCCGGCATATGTCATAAGGGGCGTTATAGTGTTTGTGGAGGAGTCGGCAATTCTGTATGCCGCTGCAACTATGTCAGGCGTCATAGAATTGTTTACTTGATACAGCATGGGAATAAATATAGGACCAAGCAGCATCCATTTCGCCGTCATACCGCCTACAAACAGATTAACGACTGATGTGATTATAATGAAACCTATAATCAGCAGTATGGGCGAGTGTGAAATGCCGATAAGCTTTAGCCCTTGTGCGCCCAGATATGTTATATATGTTCCTATATTAGAGTATGTCAGAAGCGAAAGGAAATTATATGAGAAAAATGTTAAAACAATAACATATCCCATGGTACCCATCTGTTTAGACATAGCTGACACGAGGTCGCGCAGACTGCGGAATTTTCCGCTTGCATATCCGTAGAACACGCCAGAAACAAAGAATACAAAAGTGATAATCAGTATTATATTATCAAGAAACGGTGTGATATGCTTGCCGTTTTCATCGGTATATCCCGAAAGAGGCCCAAATGCCAGAAGAACTACAAGGATAAGGGAAGATAAGAATCCTATGCCTCCCCATATAAGCGATTTCCTTTCCTGACCTGTGACTTCAAATTTTGAAATGCTTATGTCGTCAGGAATAGTGAAACGGTCTTTTTCCAGACGTGGTCTTATTATTTTCATAGTCACTATTCCTCCGGTAACAACAAGTAAAACTGTTGATGCGACCATAAAGAAATAGTGCATTGTTGCAGGATTTACAGCTTTCCCGAGCGAAGACAAAAACGGTACGCCTTGACTTTCAGCGAACGCCCGCGCATTAGTGCCGATAATAACGTCTACAACAGTGGCGGGTATAAGATTTGCACTAAAACCCGCGCTAACGCCTGCGAATGCCGCCGCCATGCCGATAAGCGGATTTTTGCCTATACCTGCGTATAAAAGCCCCGCAAGCGGAACAAGAATAATATATCCCGCGTCTGTAGCTATGTTGCTGAGTATTCCCAGAAGTACAAGCACAAAAGGGAGGAGCTTATCTGATACGCTTGTTCCCAGCCGCCGTATCAGCGCGGATAAAAGACCGGATTCGTCGGCTATGCCAATGCCGAACATTACAATAAGAATAGTTCCTAAAATTCCGCTGGCATAAGCAAGCCAGTTATCAAGTATTGCGTTTGAAAAAATCCAGCGTATATTTTCAAACGACAGCATGTTTCGGATTTGATATGTTACGGCGCCGCCGTCTGGACCTGCGGATTCAAAGCTTATACCGCCTGCAAGCGCGCTTATAATAAGCGCTATAATATACAATGCCGCAAAAATTATTACAGGGTCGGGAATTTTGTTTCCTATATGTTCAATGAAAGAAATGCGTTCACTGCCTGAATTTTTCTGTTTATTAATAAAAACCACCCTTTCTGTAGTTTTAAATTGCATAATACGAGTATAATATAGTTTAGTATGTACGCTTTTTCCGGTCTTACTCATTGAACGTATAATAAGTTGAAGCTAGTATTTCCGATATGGCTTGCGTTTTAATATTCATAATGATATAATGACTGATAAGGTAATCGTCAGCCACCAAATAAAACATATAATTATTGTTTTATAGACATGTCTAAAATGTTAAACGGAGGATAATATATATGGCAGTTAATGCATACATAGTTTTACCATGTTACAATGAGGAAGAGGTGCTTCCTGAAACATCGCGTCAGCTTCTTGAATTATTTGTGCAAATGAAAAAAGACGCTTTAATAAACGAAGAAAGCCGTATCGTTTTTGTAGACGACGGAAGCCGCGATAAAACGTGGGAGCTGATTTCATTGTATTCGTCGGAACATGAACAGATTTGCGGAATAAAGCTTGCTAAAAACGCAGGACATCAGAATGCGCTTTTGGCAGGGCTTATGACGGTTAAAGACGCCTGCGACTGCGCAATTTCGATAGATGCTGATTTGCAGGATGATATTGCCGCAATTCCTGAAATGATTAAAAAATTTATTAACGGTTGCGACGTAGTGTACGGCGTGCGGAGCAAGCGCGATACGGACACATTTTTTAAGAGAAATACGGCTATGGGCTTTTATAAGGCAATGTCTGTTATGGGCGTTAATACGATTCCCAATCATGCGGATTTTCGGCTTATGAGCCGCCGCGCTCTGAATTCATTTTCGGAGTTTACTGAAGTGAATTTATTTTTGCGGGGAATGGTGCCTCTTGTCGGGTATAAATCGGATAAGGTTTATTATGAGAGAAAGGAACGCTTTGCGGGCGAATCGAAGTATCCGCTGAAAAAAATGCTGTCGTTCGCGTTTGACGGCATCACTTCTTTCAGCGTTACCCCGATACGGCTTATAACCGCTCTAGGAGCGATTGTGTGCGTTTTTTGCGTTGCGGCGGCTGTTTATGCGCTTGTACAGAAGCTTTTAAGCCATACTTCGGCCGGGTGGGCGTCGCTGATGATTTCGATTTGGTTTTTGGGAGGAGTACAGCTTTTGTCAATTGGTTTGATAGGAGAATATATTGGAAAAATATATAAAGAGGTAAAACGCAGACCTCGTTATATAATTGAAGAATATAAAAAATAAGGAGAAATTGTATGATTTACGATACGGTAATCATAGGCGGCGGCGCAGCAGGTCTGAGCGCGGCAGTGTATGCCTGCCGCGGTGGAATGAAAACGCTTGTTATAGAAAGGCTTGCATATGGTGGACAGGCGTCGACTACGAATGAAATAGATAATTATCCCGGTTTTTTAAGCATATCGGGCGCGGAGCTTGGCGATAAAATGCGGGAGCATGCTAAAAGTGTTGGCGCGGAGATGGCGAGCGAAACGGTTAAAGCCATTGAAAACGCGGACGGAGCAGTTAAGCGTATTTGTACGCGGCGGAACACATACGAAGCCCGAACCGTTATTTTTGCGACGGGAGCGAAGCCGAGGAAGCTTGGCGTTATGGGAGAGGAGGAGTTGCGCGGTGCGGGCGTGTCTTACTGCGCAACCTGCGACGGAGCGTTTTTCCGCGGACAGACGGCGGTTGTTGTCGGCGGCGGAAACACTGCGTTTGAAGACGCTTTATATTTGGCGGACTTTTGCAGTAATGTTTATCTTGTGCATAGAAGCAAAAAATTCCGCGCGTCTCAGACGCTTGTGGATAAGGCGCGGGAAAATCCTAAAATTGAAATTCTAACCGATTATACTGTGGAGAAAATACAGGGCGATATGAGCGTGCAGTCGGTAATTCTTTCACACACACTTTCCGACCGAGTTAAGAAGCTTGACACATCGGCAGTTTTTATTGCAGTCGGTATTATTCCCAATTCGGAGCTTGCGGGAACTGTGGTGAAACTTGATGATTATGGATTTATTATAACCGACCGCGGAATGAGAACAAATGTGAAAGGCATTTACGCGGCGGGCGACGTGCGGGATACCCCGCTCAGACAGGTGGTTACCGCGTCGGCAGACGGCGCGGTTGCGGCAAGCAGCGCGATTATGTATTTGAAGACTGAATAAATGTTTGTATGGCTGGAGGAAGAATATGCCGAAATTAACGTCTATGGTAAATATTGGCGACGAAATGGCAAAAAAGCTGTCCTCTGTTGGAATTGACAGCCCGCAGACGCTTATCGGACTGGGCGCAAGGCAGGCGTTTTTGAGGCTTAAGCAGACGTATCCCAATGTTTGTCTTGTCCATTTATACACGTTAGAGGGAGCGATATGCAATACGGAATTTAACAGACTGTCTGATGATAAGAAAAAAGAGTTAAAAGAATTCAGCGATTTCTTTAAACAGCAAAAACAATTTCCGGAAAATAAAAGATATTAAACATGTCTTTTTATAATAAGATTTTTAATTGGCTTTTATTTTTTGTTATCGTCGGTTAAATGATTTTTTGATACTGATTAATTGTTGTTATATAAAACATATATGAGGAAACTAAATGATTATATGGATAAACGGGGCGTTTGGTTCCGGAAAAACCCAGACAGCATATGAGCTTCATAGAAGAATGAAGCATTCGTATGTGTACGATCCTGAAAATGTGGGGTGTTTTATACGCAAAAATGTTCCGCAGTCCGCGTTTAAGCCAGATTTTCAAGACTATACTATGTGGAGAAAGTTTAATTTTGATATGCTCTGTTATATTTCAGAGTGTTGTAGGGGTAATATAATTGTTCCTATGACTATAGTAAATAAGAGATATTATGATGAGATAATCGGTGCGTTATCAAAAAAATACGATGTGAAGCATTTTATTTTATATGCGGAAAAAAATACGTTGTTAAAGCGTTTGGCTTCAAGATTTGAAGGACGCAAGTCATGGGCGGCGCGGCAGATTGACAGATGCGTTAAAGCATTTGACGAAGACATAGAAGGATATAAAATTATTACTGATAATATGGGTATCAACGAGGTTGCCGAGGCGATTGCAAAGACGGCTGGGATAACGCTTACAGAAGACAAGCGCAGTTTCTTGCGTAAATTTTGGGATAGGCTTATTATAAAATATAAGCATATAAGATAATTATATCTCGTGAGTTTAACGAAAGTTTTTATGGGAGAGGAAAATAAAAAATATGCTTGAAATTATAAACGGAACTATAGTAACTATGGCGGGGCGCACTATTGAAAACGGCGTTGTCGTGTGCGATGAAAAGATACAGTTTGCGGGAACAGTGGAGGAATATGACAGAAGCAGATTCAATATAACCGAGACGCTTGACGCGTCGGGAAAGTTTGTAACGCCCGGGTTAATAGACGCGCATTGTCATGTTGGAATGTTTGAGGATTCTTTGGGCGCGGAGGGAGACGACGGCAATGAGGATTCTGACCCTATAACCCCGCATTTGCGCGCGATTGACGGCATAAATCCGTTTGACAGAGCATTTACAGGAGCTCGTGCGGCGGGAGTTACGACGGTAGTTACGGGTCCCGGAAGCGCGAATCCGATAGGCGGACAGTTTGTCGCTATGAAGACAGCCGGCGTGTGCGTGGACGATATGATAATAAAAGAGCCTGCCGCTATGAAATTTGCGCTCGGCGAAAATCCAAAAACAGTATATACCGATAAGGAGCAGACTCCGGTAACGCGCATGGGTACAGCGGCGTTAATTCGCGAAAATCTGTATAAGGCGCGTGATTATATGACGTCTGTCGACGCATATAATGAAGATAACGAGCGCGACAAGCCGGATTATGATATGAAATGCGAGGCGCTTTTACCTGTGCTCAGGCGGGAAATTCCTGTAAAGATTCATGCGCACCGCGCAGACGATATATGCACGGCGATAAGGATTGCAAAGGAATTTGATATACGAATAACGCTTGAACATTGCACGGACGGCGAGGCTGTTCTGGAGATTTTAAAACGCGAAAATCTGCCTGTAATGCTTGGACCGACGCTGACGGACAGAAGCAAGCCGGAGCTTAAAAGTATGAGCTTTTCAGCATATAAAACCTTGTCCGACGCGGGACTCAGCGTTGCTATAATAACAGACCATCCTGAGACGCCGATTGAAAACCTAACGCTTTGCGCGGCGGTTGCCGTCAAAAACGGTATGGATAAAGATAAGGCTATGCGGGCGATAACGATTGCCGCCGCTCAGAATTGCGGCATATCGGACAGAGTGGGAAGCATTGAGAACGGCAAGGACGCCGACATGGCGGTGTTCACGCATATGCCTGTTGAATTTGACGCTCGAGTTGAAGCAACGGTTATCAATGGAGAAATTGTTTATAACATTTAAAGCGGCATGTGAATATATTATCATATATTATTTATTACATTTGATATTTTATTTAACCCCCCGATTAATATAATCGGGGGGTGTGTTTTTATAAAGCGCAGGGTATGGTTCTTTTATTAATTAATCGACACAAGCATAATGTCAATATTCAAACAAAATATTAAAAATTTAAAGTTGAAGACTCTTTGAGATGTTGATACAATAAACAGGAAATATAAGTAAGAAAGGCGGGAATTCAAATATGGAAAAGAAATTTTTAGGCTTGATAACAGCGCTGATAACAACAGTTGCAATTATTGGCGCTTATCCTGTATGGGCTGATACCGACGCGTATGCTGTGGGCAAAACGCAACTAGTAACCTATAAGGCGCCCAAAGAAGTGGACATCAGCGGAACATATACAGTGAAGGCGCGTCCGCAGGGCGAGGGAGAGGACTCGTGGCGGGATTTGGATGTATATAAGGTTCAGGTTAT
>CATJNN010000181.1 GCA_949742185.1 uncultured Clostridia bacterium
AGCATAGGGTTATGTTTTTCCATATAAAAAACAGGTTCAAATGTTCGAAATCAAGTTAAAAAATCCGCGCAAAAGCGCGGATTTTTATAGTTTATTGTTTTTTGGATATTGCAAGCCGTTTTTCAATCATGTTAAAAATGCATGTGAGCGCAAGAGTAACAGCAAGATACATAACTGCCACGACTATATAAGCAGTTACGTTCATATCGCGGTTTACAGCTTGCTGCGCTTTTTTTAACAGGTCAATAAGCGAAATTGTTGATGCAAGCGCAGTATCCTTAACAAGCGTTATTGTTTCGTTTGCCACGGGAGGCACGACGGTGCGCACCATCTGAGGCACGACAATATATAGCATTGTCTGTCCGCCTGTAAGTCCCAGAGCTTTAGAGGCTTCATATTGCCCTTTGTCGACCGCTAAAATTCCTCCGCGGAAAATTTCTGCAAAATAAGCCGCATAGTTAAGTACGAATGCAATTAATGCGGCAGTGAATGCCTGCATGGCAAATATCTGCGACAGCCCAAAATAGAAAAATAGAAGCTGAAGCATGAGAGGCGTGCCGCGAAATACCCACAGATATGCATTTATCAGCCAGCTAAGAGGCTTAAAGCGCGATACCCTTCCGAGAGCAAAAACAAGTCCAAGGGGAATTGACAGCGCGATTGTACAAACAAACAGCAGCAGAGTGAATTTTAATCCCGCTAAAAGCTGCGGCATGAGAGTAATCACATAATTAATTGTGTTCATGTTATGCTCCCGATTATTTTATAATGTCCTTGCCAAACCATTTTTGTGAAATGCCGCTTGTTTTACCTTCTGATTTGCATTGCGCAAGGGCTTTGTTAAGTTCCGCAATGAAAGCTTTGTCTGTAAGACGACCGCCGACGCCGTAATCTTCGGCACCGAACGATTCCTCAAGAACATCAAATTTATCCGTCATATTTTCTTTTGACAGATAGTAATTAACAAATACTTCGTCTATAATTGCAGCGTCTACTCTGCCTGAATTTAACTCCATAATTACTTCTGTGTTTTCCTTAAAACGCGAAATGTTGCTGTCGCCTATAGAATTGTATGTAGTTGAATCGGATTTGAGCGCGTCTTCGCTTGTGCTGCCGTCCTGAAGAGCTATTTTTTTACCTGCAAGGTCGGATTTTGTTTTTACGGGAGAACCTTTTTTAACTATAAGCACCTGTTCGGTTGTAAGATACGGGTCTGTGAAGAGCACTTCCTGCTTGCGTTCGTCGCTGATGGAAAAACCGTTCCATATTACGTCGATTTTTTTGCTTGACAGAGCAAGTGATTTGGAATCCCAGTCAATCGGCTGAAATTCAACGCTTACACCCATTTTTCCGGCTGCCGCTCGCGCAAGGTCGATATCGAAACCGACGATTTCACCGCTTTCATCTGTGTAGCCCATCGGCGCAAACGACGCGTCAAGACCTACAATAAATTTACCTTTTTGCTGGATGTCTGTCCATGAAGAATCCGCGTCTGAATTGGTTTTGGTTGTTGCCGGAGCGGATTGACAGCCCGAAAGCAACAAAGCCGCTGACAAAACGCCCGTAAGACATAATACTGTGATTTTCTTTAAATTCATAATTTAATCCTCCATTATTGTTATAATAAGATTATTATACTGCAATAATTTAATTTAGTAAAGTGCATATTATATTTTTTGTGAAAATATAATAATGCATAATAGGGCGGTGGAATAATTTTTTAAAAATGATTGACACAGGAAAGATATTCATATATAATTATACAGACACATAATAAGCGTGTTAATAAAACAAGTAAGGGGGATTTATTATGAGTTGGTATTTAGGCTGCTGGAAAAAGTATGCAACATTTTCCGGACGCGCGAGAAGAAAAGAATACTGGATGTTTGTTCTTTTCAATGTTATTGCTACGGTTGTGCTTAGCATTATCGGATCGCTTATTCTGAAAGAGAACGGCACTATTTTGACAGGCATTTACGGCTTGGCTATACTTATTCCTTCTCTCGCTGTTACGGTAAGACGTTTGCACGACACTGGTCGCAAAGGCTGGTGGATTTTCATTAGTTTTGTACCGGTTATCGGCGGCATTTGGCTGTTTGTGCTCACGCTTTTGGACAGCACGGCTGATAATGAGTATGGTCCTAACCCTAAGGCGTAATAATGAAAATAGTACAGGGCGTTGAGCCCTGTATTATTTTTGCTGTTGCTTTGCAACGCAGTGAATAAAAAACAGTCTGTTCTTAAAGGACAGACCGTTTTTTTATGCTTATTGTAAGCTGATATTTAATTTCTTTATCAATGTTAATCTGATATTTTTTAAGAGGGAGCGGTCCGCAGGCATTTGAGCCTATTCCGCTGTGACGGCAGTCTAAATTCCACATAACGTACGGCATAGGCTCAAGCTCGTGATCATGCTTTGTTTTTTCAAGCATTTCATCTGTATATCTGCTGACTGAAAAATCAAACGGCTCGTTATACCATGCACTGACTGCTATATCGGGCGATAAAAGAGTACATTCTCTGGTATCGGTTCGGCAGCCGTTCTCTTGAGGGCGGACATAGTGCACCGCCATGTTGTCAACAGAGCTTTCATATCGGCCGACAACAGCGCTTGTTCGGCGGTCGCAGTAGCATTCATGAGGTCCTGAGCCGTGCCATTTTATAATATCAAAGCTGTTATTCATACGAAGCGTTATACCGAATCGCGGCAGAAACAGCGGTATTTCAGATTGTTGGTTCCAGCGTTTTTCGGGACGCCAGTGAACGGATATATTTATGATTCCGTTTGGATATATTTTATAAACGGAGTGCGCTTCTCCTAAAACAGCGGCTCCGATAGCGCCGTATACAGTTTCACATTCAATAATTACAGCTTCGTTATTTTTTTGTACGAGCACTCTCCGAACATCTGCTCGTATTCTGTCAAGTCCTATACGGCGCCATTGATACAGCATGGAGGTTTCGGGTTTGTTTGGAATTGCCCTGTCGTTGTCTGTGGGGGCGCGCCATAAGTGCAGTAAATTGCTGTCGTCAAAAACAGAGAAATTATTGAATATACAATTATACAAACGATTGTTGAGTTTATCGTATTTAATAGAAAAAGCATCGTTATGTATATGGACATAACGGTTTTTTTCTTCATATGAAAGCGGTATTCCTGATATTTCTGTTTTTTGCATAACAGGAGGGCTTAAAGCAATATCGCATTGTCCCACGATATGACCGGTATTTGCCCAGTTTTGTTTTTTAATAAGAACAGCGCGGATTAAGAGACGGTGTTCGGAGCTATTGTTCCACGATATAGGGAGAGAAATCTCTGAACATTGGTGCGGAAGAGTATTTAGTGTAAAGCTTCCGTGTTTTATTTCATATCCGTCTGCAAAAAGAATCCATTCAAATTGCAGATGGGAAAGAGACAAGAAATCATATTTGTTTTCAATGATAAAGATGGCTTTGTTTTTGTGTGTTGCAGAAAAAGGCTGTATCACTGATTTATATTCTAATAGCGAGGGGCGCGGTTCGCGTTCGGATGTTACAAGTCCGTCGGCGCAGAGATTTTCATCATGGATTTGTTCTCCGAAGTCGCCCCCATATGAGCCGCCGAAAGTTTGCTCGCACCACTCCCAAACCGCTCCGCCTATAAGTCGGGGATATTTTTTTATCATATCCGTATATTCCTTAAGGCTTCCGGGACTGTTGCCCATACAGTGCGCAAATTCGTTCATAAAAAATGGTCTGTTGTCGTCTGATTCGGCAAATTCTTTAAGTTGTTCAAAATTCGGATACATTTTACTCACAATGTCTACGCAAGGGTCGCCGAACGAGTGCATATAGTGGACTGGTCGCGACGGGTCGGATTTATGCAGATATTCTGCCATTGCCTTATGGTTTTTGCCAAAGCCTGATTCATTTCCGAGAGACCACGCAATGATGCATGGATGATTGCGGTCGCGCTCGGTCATACGTTTTGCGCGGTCTATATATGCGTCTGTCCAGTCCGGATGGTCGGACAGATATGAATACGCTCCTTTTATAAGCTGCATACCATGCGTTTCCAAATCTGCCTCGGACATTACATAAAGACCGTATTGGTCGCAAAGGTCGTAGAAATATGGGTCGGAGGGATAATGGGCGGTGCGTACCATATTTATGTTGTTTTGTTTCATTAAAATTACGTCGCGTTTCATATGTTCGCGCGAGGTGTACTGACCGTATTCCGGGCAGAAATCGTGGCGGTTAACGCCGTATAGCTTGACGCTTTGTCCGTTAATCCATAGTTGTTTATCTTTTGTCTTAACATCCCGAAAACCGATAGATATATTATAAATTAAATCGTTACCGATTTTAACGGTAAGCTTATATAGATACGGCGTTTCGGCCGACCATAAATTTACATTGTTTATTTTTGTTTTGTCCTCTGTTTTTTCGGAACAAAAGATTGGTATATCTCTGTCTAAAAGAGTGAGAGATATATCGGCTGTTTTATTTAATGTTAGTTTATAGGAGAAGAATCCGTCTGCGTTTGCATCCACAATTAAATTTTGCGCGTATGATTCCGGAAGAAATGTTAACGACACATCTCTGAAAATACCGGAAAGACGCCATTTATCCTGTGATTCAAGATAGCTTGCGTCACTGAAAGCAAAAACCCGCACGGTTATTTCGTTTTCGCCTGCATTGATAAAGTCGGTTATATCAAATTCGCTTGTCATGTGGCTTCCTTTGGAAAAGCCTGAGAACTTGCCGTTGATGAAAAAATCAAACGCGCTGTCTGTCCCGTTGAAGCGTATATGTACGTTGGGAGAGAGTTCTTTAATAGTAAACGAGCGGGTGTATATGCCAACCGGAGTGTCCATAGGCACATGCGGCGGATTTATCGGAAAGAGATAGCGTCGGTTTACATATGCGGGAGAACCGAAGCCTTGAGTTTGCCATGATGCGGGTACACGTATACCGGAAAAGCTGTGAGGGTTCATTTCGATGCGCGTTGTCAGAGCAAACTGCCATGTTCCGTTTAGAGATATGCTTCTCGGCGAACCGTTTATATGGAGCGGAGCGGGGAGAGTATTCGGAGCAAGACGGCGGATATGCAAAAGATGTGGGTTTTCTATATCGTACGGGTATTCTAAAAGACGTTTATCCATAATAATCTGCCTTTCGATGGAATTTTTTAGATTATTTTGTTTATCGTATCATACGGATTGAAAAAAAACAATAAAAAATTATTTGTAATATACAAAAATTGGCTTAGAATAGGGATTTTATGTTTTTTTTGGTAAAAGTATTAAAAAATTAAAATAATTTATGGTTGAAATCAACAAAAAAATCAGTTATAATATAGTAGAAATGATGCAATCGGAGGAAATAAGGGGATGGAGCATGGTAAAGGAGGTAAACGTATGAATAACGTTATAATGGTTTCAGATGGTACGCATCCTGTGCTGCTGTCCGCTGTAGGCGTTTCGTTTGCTGTGTTTCAGGTAACGTGCGAGCAGTTTTTAAACAAGCAGGATTATGATTGTGATTTGCTGATAACAGGCGAACGGGAAGCTGCTTTTTTATCCGAGCATATGGGCGGCAGACTTGCGTCGATATGCGAGAGAACGGTTTTGGTGATTTTATCTGATGATGAAAAATGCGGAGAGAGGTTTAGAAAATACAGTCCGCAAACGGTTCGTATTCCGCAGAGCGAGGACGAGTTTGTTATGGCGGTGACAAGTATTTTGCAGGACATTAAGGCAAAACGCGCCAAAGAAAATTTTGAAAGAATGGTGCTTAAGGAATCGGAAAGAGTTAAGCCTATTATAAGGGAACAATTTCTCCGCGATTACATACTTGGATTTGGCGATACGGACGAAATTTTTAATATATATTGTAAGACATTTGATGTGCCGTATACTATGCAGACGCGTATGATTATGTTTCAGCCGGAAAACGAGCTTGGATTTGAAGACGCGTTTTTTCTCAAAAATATTATTGAAGGCTATATAGGCGATGAGAATATTCTTATGAGCACGACGATAAAAGAGAATATTTTAATCGTGACGTCGGTGACGGATAAAAAACAAATTTTATCAATGCTTGAGCGGTTGGAAAAAGTATTTGCCCGATATTACGATTATAGTGTGACGATGATTTACAGCACGCCTGCCAGCCTTGCGGACGGACCGGAAACCTATGAAAAACTGTCTGCCGGATTGGATTACTGTTTTTATGCGGAAATGGAACACATAATATGCACCGACGAGCTTGCTCAGGATAAGCGTGTTTCGTCTATTGAGCCTGACTACGGAAGCCTTGAACGTGCGGTTAAAAACGGCGACGCGGAAAAAACGCAGGTGTTTATAAATAATTTCTTTTTGCAGTTAAAGAACGCTAAATTCAGCCCGGCAGTTGCAAAAACATACTGTCTGGAATTATATGTGTGTATTATACGTTGCTGCGAGATGGAAAAAATGGAGCACTATATGAAAGGCATTGTTGAGATACAGAGTCTTAAAGCGCTTAATGAAATTCATAAATATATATTGGAAAAAGCTACCGAGATTGCGGAATCAAACAAGCCTAAGCGTTCAAAGGTATATAGTTCGCTGATAGGTGACACGCTGGAGCTTATAGACCAAAACCTCGGGAATGAGAATTTATCGCTTCGGTGGCTGGCAGGAACGGTGCTTTATACGAATGTTGACTATCTTGGAAAGCTTTTCAAAAAAGAAATAGGAGAAAATTTTTCTCATTACGTTATGACAAAGCGTATGGAGATGGCAAAAAGTTTGATTCTAAACGGTACGCAGGATAGAATTTATGAGGTTGCTGAGAAAGTTGGATACGGTTCGAATTCACAGTATTTCAGTCAGGTTTTTAAGAAATACACAGGCGTTTCGCCGCTGGAATACAAGGAATACGCAAGGATGCTGAACGACCGTACGGCGTGATTTTTAACAAAAAAGTCGGCTATTTGACTTTTCTCAGGTTCGATATTATAATATAATACACTGTTGTAAATATGCAAAGAACAGGTGTTGGAGGCAGCTGCAGAGGCTGCGTAAAGCATTTGTTTTTATATAGAGAGAGGAAAATCAATGAAATTAAGTGGAGGTATTTACATGAGGAAAAACATGAAAAAACTAATCAGCGCTCTATTGGCGGCGTCGATGTTTTTAGGCTCGCTCGGCGCGGTTGCGTTTGCTGATGATGAAACAAACACTGGTAATAAACCGGAAGTAACTTCAAACGATACTGATAACAGTCCTGAGCCTGAAAAAAGCGCTGAACCAACAGCAGCGCCAGATGCTTCGGCAGCTCCGGAAGCTTCGGCAACACCCGAGCCGACAGCAACTCCGGAACCAACGCCTGCACCTGTTACAGACAGCTATTATGCCGAAGCGATTGGTCTTCTGAGCGCGCTTGGCATTTTCCAGGGAGATGACAACGGAGATTTTAAACCTGATTCTACAATTTCAAGAGCTGAGATGTCAGCGGTTATTATGAGAACTCTTAACAGAACGTCTATGTCAGCATATAAGGGTATTTTTACCGATGTTGCGGATAATCACTGGGCGGCGAGTACAATACAGACTGCTTTTGATTCGGGTGTTATCAACGGTATGGGAGACGGCACGTTCTATCCGGAGGGCGACGTTACATATGAGCAGGCGGTTAAAATGATTGTCTGCGCTTTGAATTACTCCGGTTACGCAGAAGCGAACGGAGGATATCCCACAGGATATATGCTCACAGCGAATATGAAAGACGTTGAAATCACAAAGAACGCGTCGGGCGCTGTCGGGGAGCCGGCAAAGAGAAGCGTTGTTGCAAAATTGATTTATAATGCGCTCAACGCTGATTATCCGACGATTACAGGCTATGAAAACGGATATCCCAGATATACCACAAACGAGGGCAAAACGCTCGCTTCGGAAATGCATGATATTTATGTGCATGAAGGAGTGCTGACGGCAACGGCGCTTAAAACTATTGACGCAAGCGTAACGCCGAAATCCGATCAGGTTGCGGTTGACGGCGAGCTTTATACAAGCAAGCTTTCAAACGCTGAGGATTTGGTTGCAAATTACATTAAGCTGTATTATTACGACGAGAATAACAGGGGTTCTAATATGGAAGCTATCTATGCGTTCCCCGTGACCTCAAAAAATAAGACAGTGACAGTTAATGCAAAGGATATTGAACAAATTACAAATCTTCAGAGCAATTCGCGCGGCGAAATCAAATATGAAGATGCAAAAGGCGCGACAAAGACATACAGAACGGTTGAAAGCCCAATTCTTGTGCTTAACGGTCAGCTTTTTAACGAAGCGAACGAGGATATGAAGGTTTATGACGAGGACGGCATTGCAACGGGAGAGGTTTATACGATTGAAGAATACCTTACTCCCGATGTTGGAAGTATAACTCTCAAAGACTTTAATAACGACGGATATTATGATGTTGTTATGGTAGATAAGTATCAGACTATTGTTGTAACTTCGGCTTCTGAAAAGCTTGTTGCAGGCAAGTTTAATAAAAAGCTTGACGTTGACATGACAAACGACGATATTATAGTTTCTGTTACAAAGGACGGTACAACAGTTAAAACAAGAAATCTGAAAAAGATGGATATTGCTACTGTTGTTGAAACAATTAATAATGACGGCGACAGAGTGGTAACAATAGATGTATCAACAAAGACTGTTTCCGGTTCTATTGAGACGCTTGATACAGATAAGGGCAGAACTTATATTACTGTTGGCGGAACAGAGTATGAGGTTGATTCAAGCGCGGTTAAGGATATTAACGTGGGCGCTGAGTCAACATTGTATCTTGATAAGTTTGGCCGCGTTGCGTATATTGAAAGCACGGCGGGCGGAAAGCTCTCGGGTAATGAAAAATATGCATGGCTTATGAATCTTTATGAAAGTGAAGACGGCGAGAACCTCGAAATTAAGCTCTATACGCAGGAGGGCAAGGTGCTGACGGCCGACCTTGCGTCAACGCTTAAATATTCCGGAAACGTTAGTGGACAGTATAAGGTAAACACAACTGTTAAAACGGGAGAGACAGAAAGCAAGACTATGCTTAAAAATGCGGCTAAGGCTCTTGATAACGAAAATAAGACATTAGGTTATCCGATTAAGCTTGTAAAATATGCAACAAATTCAAACGGTCAGGTTAACAAGCTTGTTATGCCGACGACAGATATGACTCAGACAGACGGCGTTGTTGTCGGAGAGACAAACTATAGATCAACAATGAGCGGTGATAATATTATTGCAAGCAAATATTCAATAAGCACAAGCACAGTTGAATTTACAGTTCCGCGTACAGCTGACGATATGAAAACTTCTTCATCCGCATATGCGGCAGGAACTGTTACTCCCGACCATTATATGGGACGCGATGGTGTAAGCGAAGACTTTATTCTTGCAGAATTTGACGGAAACAAGGCAGGTGTGCTTGTTAAATATGTTATAGGAAGCAGCACAGCAGCAGATAAAACATATAATACAGCGGATAATGTGCCTATAGGTATTATTACCGGTTTCACGACGCAGTATGATGAAGCTGAGGATGAAATTGTATACGGTATTAAGATTTCGACAAACGGCACGGAAACTGAATATACAACAAAGAAAGAAACAACAGTTGCACAACAAAGTGAAAGTTTGTTAAAGGATAAAGTATCTATTTATAGAGAAGTCGGCGGTGATGTACTTTGGAATATGGAAGGATCGGCTCCGGGCATTAATTCTATCAGAGACGCACTCAGCGTGGGCGATATTGTAGGTTACAAAACATCAGGAGCAAAGCTTGATACAATTGTAAGACTTGTTGATATGTCTGAATTTGCGAAAGGCTTGAATGCAGGAGAAGATGTTGCGACAGCAATGGATCGTGTTGCTATTGGTAATATGGGTGTTGTAATGAATGGCGAAGGTCGCTCCAAAGATCGTGACGCGTTTGTATTTGCTCAGGTTTCTGAAGTGGATATTGACGACACAGTAATGCTGACAGTAGATTATCCGAGAAGCACTACGGGCGAGCAGGATTTGGTGTCTGTTGATTCATCGAAGATAGTTGATGTGTATGAATATGCTACAGACAAGACGGACACAGACGAGTCAAGCGGCATCTTTGTCGGCGATATAGTATTTGTTAAGTATCACCGCGGAAGCGTACAGCAGGTAATTGTAATCCGATAAATATTTGCGGGAGGGCTTTGCCCTCCTTGCATTCTCATGATAAAAAGGGAGGATTTTTATGTTAAAAAAGACACTTAAGAAAGCGGCGGCAGTTATCTGCGCGGCTGCTGTGTGCGCTCAGCTTGCGGTTATGCCGACGGTCAGCGCAAAGTATATTAAAGAGGATCATAGTCCGGTATATCTTGCCGCTGAAGAATATGATGAAATAATTGAAAATTATACAACAGAAAGCAAACAGGTAGATAAACAGTTTTTATTTCCGTCAAATAAATCGGGAAGCTTTAGATTTTCATTTGATTTTAAACTTGAAGGAAAAGCGCCTGCCGGAAGCGATAAAAAAGGTGAAATTAACACTTGTTATCTTCAGCTTCAAAGCAAAGAAAACAATGGTTCGCTGTTTTTAGTTAAAACATGTGATGGGTCGACATATACATTAATGTGGAAAACATCAAGAGTTGACGCGACAACCACACCACTTAATTGCGGTGAAAAGTATACCATGCTTTGGGATTTTGCTAATGTTGCAGATACAGATGCATCTGTAGTTATTACTATTCAGAATGCTGCAGGAGATGCAGTATATACCAGTGATAAATTAGGTCTTCGCGGAATTACGGAAAAGAAAGAATCTATTACCGGAATAAAAGCGGGAGCATGGTCGGAAGACGGTACAAATACCGGCTGGACTATCGATAATTTTAAATATATAGATGGTATTGATTCTATAGTTGTTAAACTTAATGATGCGGAACCCGCAGAAAATGCGAGCTATACTCTTGAACAATATGACGATACATCATATGATGTGAAAGCTTCGGCGATGTTAGGAACGGCAGAGGTTGTCAAGGAGCTGCAGATTGAGGCTACAGGAAAAGGAGCTTCGTATGCAGACGGCAAGCTTACTTTTAGTAAGAATTTGCCTGCCGGTACATATGATATAGTTATTACTTCTGCATTATCCGAGAATCCTGATATAAGCGTTTCATATCCTGTGAAATTTGTGAAAGCAGATTATACGGATGACGATTATCTGAAGGAAATGAAAGGTCGTCTTAAGCTGAAAAACGCGGACGGCGAAGAAATAGCAGATGCGGATATGTCAAATATTACAACCGATCTTATGCTTGATCAAGGCGATTCAAAAATTTCCATAACATGGGACGCCGGAAGAGAAGTTTCTGTTGAAGTTCCTGTGCTGGACAGCAACGGTAAACCAACGGTGGACAGTAACGGCAAGCCTGTGACGAAAACGGAGATACAGTGGCAGCGTGATACTTCGGTTATTAATCCGTCAACAGGAGTGATAACACCGGACGAAGAAGATAAGGCAATTACATTAAGAGCTACATTGGCTATGAAGGATGAAGCTTCAGATGCAGAACCGCAGATAAGTAATTTTGATATAACTGTTAAAGGTGTTAAAGATACTGTCCAGAAAGCTGTTGATGCAATTAAATTTATAAGCAATGATGACGCCGCAAAGGAAGTTGATTTAACAAAGCTTTCAGAAGATGTTAAGCTTCAGACAACTTCAAACGCATCGTCGTATATTACTATTAAATGGGATACAGATAATTCTGAAAATCTTAAATTAGAAAGCAACATCGGTAAAATTTTTCTTGCAAAGCCTGGTACGGCAAAAGCTAATCTTACAGCAACTGTAAGCTATATTAAGAGCGGCAAGACAAGCTCAACAATAACAAAGACATATCCTGTTACGGTGTCGATTGATTCAACGTCAAACGGTAAGTACACGGTTCGCTGTGACGCTGCTTCAAGCGAAAACTTTTCAGGTATTCCTGAAAGCGGAGATACTGTAACGGATGATATTGATTTGCCGACAAAAGGTATTTTTGGCTCTGATATTGCATGGTCGTCAAGTTCGCCTAGCGCGATTTCAAATATCGGCAAAGTAACGCGTCAATCTTCAAGCAAGACAGTAACTCTTACAGCCACAATTAAAAAAGACGGCACAACGCAGAGCGTGAAATTCAGCGGAATTAAGGTTGCGGCAAAGAACGGTTCGACTTCAGGCTCAAGCGGCGGAAGCAGCAGCGGTTCGGAGAAAAAGACATATATTGCTCCTAATACAGTGACTCCTGCACCGATTGTGAACAATAATAATAATCAGCAGAATCAAAATCCGAATACTAACAAAGGTTTCACAGACCTTGGTTCTGTTGAATGGGCTCAGCCTGCAATCAACAGCATGTATGCGCGCGGTATTCTGGCGGGCAAGTCTGCTACAGAATTTGCTCCGAATGACAATGTGACAAGAGCGGAATTTGCTAAGATTGTTGTTAAGGCGTTTGGTCTTGAGGATTCAGGCGCGGCAGTTTCAACATTCTCGGATGTTAATGCGGGTGATTGGTATTATGAGTATGTTGCTGCGGCGTATAATAAGGGCATTATTACAGGTTATAATGATGGAAGATTCGGGGTTGCAGACAACATTACAAGACAGGATATGGCGGTTATCATTTATAGAGCCGCACAGGCTGCAGGTAAATCAATTAAAGATGTAAACGCGGCGATTGATTTTGCTGATGCGGGAAGCATTGCAGACTATGCAAAAGAGGCTGTTACGGCTTTGCAAAAAGGCGGCGTGATTAACGGCGTTTCAGCTACGGAGTTTGCTCCTGCGGCTACGGCGACAAGAGCACAGGCGGCAAAGATGGTTTACGGCTTAATTTAATGAATTTATAAGGACGGGATAATCCCGTCCTTTTTGCGTTAACTGCGTTGCGAAACAAACAGCCAAAATACAGCGGTGCTCAATGCGCTGCTGTATTTTCATTACATGTATTTATCAATTAAGCATCAAAGAATGAGTTAAAGTTATAAAAACATTTGGAAAGCCGTTTTTTGCCATATGATTATCTGTTTTTTTAATTGACTTTTATATGTTAGTCATATATAATAAGCAATAATTTATAAAAAGGGAGAGAGAAAGATGGGATATTATTTTGACGATAGCCGAAGTGTGTATGCATATGAGGGTGATAAGCCAAAAGCGGTAATTTCTGCGCTGGCGCATAGATTTATGGGACAGAATTTAGAGCACGGCTTATATTATCGCGCTTATACAAATAACGGGATTGTGCGTACAACGGATTATCGATATGTTGTGGATTTTAACAAGATTTTTCCTGATGCAGTTGATAAGGATTGTGTTTGGGCGTTTTCAAAATTTTGGTCAGACGGTCCCGCAGTAGTGGGATTTACAGTAAATTGTTTTGGTCCGATGATTATGTATGTTAACGGCGAAGTTGTTTACAAGTCTGATATTTTTAAAGAACGCTACAGTGAGACGGGCGTGCGCGTCGATTTACCGCTTAAAGCCGGATGGAACGATATTCGTATACGTTTTCAAAAAACAAAAGCGGGTTTTGGAGGTCAGTTCGGAACATGGATTGGAAAATGGGACGCATATGTGCTGATGCCGACAGAGGAGCGCGACGGTCAGGAGGGATGGGTTTTTACGGATTTGGTATCAGATGAGTATGAGCCGCAGTTTCAAGTTGGTATGAGTGAATATGATTTTGATGTGAAACTGTATCCTGAGCGCGAGTGGGATGCCGAGGAGGCAGAGAAAGGCAATATGGCGTGTATGTTTGGAATGCAGCAAGGCAAGTATGCCGTTGCGTGGACTAAAGGATTTTTTGATGAGATAGGCACGCAGGCATACACATTCCGCGTAACAGGCGATGCTGCTTTATACATAGATAAAAAAGAGGTTAAGAACATATCGGGAAACGAGACATTTACGCTTGATATTCCCTTTGGAGAACATGATATAGCGGTTAAGTGTATATGCGACGGTGACGACTGGGGATTTACGATGGATATAGACGGCGTTGAGCTTGAGAACGCACCGAGGGTTAAAGGCGTTAACGGAGACCCGTGGGTATATATCGGCACGTTTGATACGGATTTTGAATTCCCTTGGGAAAATGCTATGTGCATGAACGAAGTTATCGGCGGAACATATTGGAGGGTCGATTTGCCGGATACTTATGTGCGGCCGTATAATGAGAACACGTTGTTTGGACGCTGGAATTATCCGCTTGGCGTTACTCTTTACGGTATGCTGCATACTGCATTGATTCTTGATAACGACGACATGAAAGAGTATCTGCGCGACCATATTCAGCTTTGCATTGATACCTTTGACTATGCTATGTGGGACAAGGAGCAGTATGGAGGCGCGACGTCAATACACAATTTGCTGACAAGTATTGATAGTCTGGACGATTGCGGTTCGTTTGCGTCATGTCTTTTAGAAGTTGCAAAATATCTTGATGTAAAAAATTATGAGAAAATAACAAATTATGTGGGCGACTATATTTTCAATCATCAGTCCCGTTTAGAAGACGGCTGTTTCTTCCGTAAGGAGCAAATGCATAGTTTTCACAATATGACTATGTGGGCGGATGATTTATATATGAGCGTGCCGTTCTTATCGCGTTATTATAAGTTTACAGGTGACCAGAAGTATGCCGACGATGCGGCAAATCAGTTTTTTGGATTTAAGAAGAGACTGTTCATGTCTGAGGAAAATATTATGTCGCATGTTTATGATTTTAAATATGATACGAAAACTAATGTGCCGTGGGGACGCGGAAACGGATGGGTTGTATTTTCTATGACTGAGCTTTTGGAGGCGCTTCCGGAGAATCATGAAAAGCGTGATGCGCTTATTGAAATGCTTAATACGCTTTGCGGCGGATATTTAGCGCTGCAGGACGACGAAGGCATGTGGCACCAGGTTCTTAACGACTATGAGTCTTATCCGGAAACGTCATGCACGTCTATGTTTATTTATGCGTTTAGCCGCGGTATTCGTTTTGGGTGGCTTAAAGAACCTGAGAAATATGTTAAGGCTATTTATAAAGCGTGGAAAGCTATTACAAAAACAAGCGTTGACGCGGGAGGAAACGTGTACGGCGTATGCCGCGGTTCAGAATTTTCATTTATTCCGGATTACTACAAGTATGAACTTTCATGGAATCTGAACGATACGCATGGCACTGGTATTGTTATGCTTGCCGGTATAGAGGTGATTCGTCTTAACGATTATCTTGCGAAATAAACTGACGTGATTATTAAAGCAAGGGATAGTTTTACCCCTTGCTTTTTTTGTAAAATGAAAGAAAAAATTGTACAAAGAAAGAAAGTAATAATTGTTTTTTATGCACAATCTGTTTTTTATAAAAAATAGTCGGATTTTTATTTGCAAATAAAAATATATGCAATTTGAACAAATAAATTCAAAAAAATTATTGACTTTATAGTAAAAACCGTGTACAATAATCATATAAATAATTACGCAGACATTGTGCGGCACGTCGGCTGCGCATTTAAAGTGTCATTTTATACCGGTGAGAGACCCGGTACGTTTTTTCGGTGGGAAGGTATGGTCTCGGAGAGGAAGACGGATATATTGTGATACGGCTGTGTAGGCATCGTCAGATGCAATTTTATTACTATAGGGAGGTTTTAGAATGGCAAAGGTCGAAAAAGTCCAAAAGGTTAAGCTGACGCCTCAAGAAAAGGCGGTCAACAGGCATAAGTCCTGGGTGCAGATGAAAAATGATAAATGGCTTTATTTACTGCTGCTTCCGGGCGTACTCTATTTTATAATTTTCAAATTTGCTCCTATGTGGGGTGTGTTGATGGCGTTTATGAATTACTACGCCGGTGTAAGCTTTTTTCAGGCGCAATGGGTGGGGCTTGATAACTTTATTTCGTTCTTTAAGGATTCAAGTTTTTTACAGCTATTTAGAAATACGTTGATTATTTCGGGAATGAATCTTGTGTTTTATTTCCCGCTGCCTATCATTCTTGCGCTTTTACTTAATGAAATTAAAGTGCAGTGGTACAAGAAAACAGTACAGACGCTGATATATGTGCCTCACTTCGTATCTATGGTGGTTATTGCATCAATTTCGTTTATGCTTCTTAAGGTCCCTTCAATGGAAGGTTATACAGGAGGAGCTATTTATGAGATTATTCGTAAACTGACAGGAAAAAATGTGAACGTGCTCGGAAGTCCGGGAGCATTTTACTGGGTTATTCTTATTCAGAATATGTGGAAAGAATCCGGATGGGGAACGATTATATTCCTTGCCGCTTTGGCGGGCGTTGATGTTGAGCAGTATGAAGCGGCTATTGTGGACGGCGCTAACAGATGGCAGCAGATGCTTTATATAACGCTTCCTGCAATTTCAAGCACGATTGTTACGATGTTTATTCTGCGTATGGGTTCTGTCCTTAATACAGGTTTTGAGCAGTTGATTCTGATGCAGAATGATTTGAACCGCTCGACTTCGGAAACATTTGATACATTCGTTTATAACCGAGGAAGAGTTGACGGAGATTACGGTTATACAACCGCGGTTGGTTTGTTTAAATCTGTTATCAGTATTATTTGTGTTCAGACTGCTAACTGGGCTGCTAAAAAAACGGGTCAGTCCGGATTGTTCTAAAAGAAAGGAGAGAATGACATATGTTGAGCATAAAAAGAAGAAGTGTCGGCGACTGGATTGCCGATGTGATTATATATGTTCTGCTTACGGCGCTTGCGCTTCTTATGGTAATTCCGTTTGTTTACGTTATTGCCGCGTCGTTTGCTCCAGAGCATGAGATTATTACGCGTTCGCTGTTTATTATTCCAAAGGAATTCACGCTTGACGCATATAAACGTATTTTTGACCCGAACGATTATGGTCTCAGAGTTTTAAAGAGTTTAGGTATATCGGTATTCATAACAGGCGTTGGAACAGCGATTGACCTGTTTTTCTCAACAACCATGGCGTATGGGGTTTCACGCAGACATTTGAAAGGACGCAATATTATAATGAACTGCGTACTTTTTACAATGATATTCAGCGGAGGTATGATACCGACTTTCTTGATTGTTAAATCGCTTGGCATGTACGATACTTATTGGGCGCTTTTGCTTCCGGGCGCTATCAACGCATATAATATGATTATTATAAGAAACTTTTTTGCGGAGCTGCCCGACGGACTTGACGAGGCGGCGCAGATTGACGGATGTACTGATATTGGTATATTTATTAAAATCGCGCTTCCATTATCGATGCCTATGCTGGCGACATTCGGTCTGTTCTATGCTGTGGGACACTGGAACGATTACTTCAATGCGCTCCTTTATCTTGGAGACTCAAGCAAATATCCATTCCAGCTGATACTTAGAAATATTGTTATGCTGTCTAATGATACGCAGGTAGACCCGAATGTACTGATGCCTCAGGAGACGCTCAAGATGGCAATCATTGTTATTGGTACGGTGCCGATTTTGATTGTTTATCCGTTCCTGCAAAAACATTTTGCGGCGGGCGTTATGGTTGGCGCAATCAAGGGTTAAGGAAAATATATGGCGTCGGCAGAGCTTTGCCGACCCATATTTATTAATAATACTGCATTAAATGTTTTTATTTAGTTTTTTATATGGAAGAAAGCAGATATTTTTTTTTAAAAAATAGTGTGGTTTATTAAAATTTATTGCGGGAATTATATATTTGGTATATAATACCGTTATAAAATTGCTGTATGAATGCAGCAAATATATTATTTGGGGATAAATTATTTTGAGGGAGGAATGATACAATGACAAAACATTGGAAAAAGATTACGGCGCTTGCATGCCTTGCAGCAGTTTCTGTGGGCGCTTTGGCGGGCTGCTCAGGCGGAAGTGCGGCAAAGATTGACAAGTCGAATCCCAAAATTACGATTATGACGGAGTCATATCAGATGGACCCTGCGACAACGGCAAGTCCGATATATCAGGCTTTGGAGGAGTATCTTGGTACAAAGCTTGATATTCAGTTTACCGCAAATTCCGGTTATAATGAAAAAGTGACGGCGGCTATGGGGTCCGGTTCATATCCGCACGCCATGCTTATTAAGGAAAGAAATTCAAGCGTTATTCAGAATTCGCGTGCGGGTACATTCTGGGAGATAGGTAATGAGATTAAAGACTCGGCTAAATATCCGAATCTGTCTCAGGCAAATCCGGTTATTTTGAATAATACATCTATTGACGGTAAGGTGTACGGTCTGTATCGTGCACGTGAGCTTGGCAGAGCCGGCATGACAATAAGAAAAGACTGGCTTGATAAATTGAATATGAAAATACCGACAACAGTTGACGAGCTTTATGAGGTGCTTAAAGCGTTTAAGGAAAAGGATCCTGACGGAAACGGCGCTGAAGATACTTTTGGCATGATTGTAACAAAATCACCGTCAACTTTCGACCCGCTGGCAGTTTGGTTCGGCGCTCCGAATAAATGGGGAAAGGATGCAAACGGAGAGCTTCAGCCTGATTTTATGACAGACGAATATCTTGAAGCTATGAAGTTTATGAAAAAGCTTTATGACGAAAAGCTTATTAATCAAGACTTTGCAACATATGATGCAACCAAATGGGATGAGCAGTTCTTGTCTGGTAAGGCTGGCGTAATTATTGATGTTGCCGACAGAGCGCGCCGTATTGCCACGAATATTGCTCCGGTTGACCCGAAAGCTGAGATTGAAGTTCTCGGTTATGTAAAGAAAGACGCTGCGTCTGAGCCGAAAACGCTTCCGACAACGGGTTATGCGGGATATTTTGTATTCCCAAAGAAGGCTGTTGCTGATGAAGAAGATTTGCAGTTTGTTCTGAGTGTATTTGATAAGATGAATAATCCTGATGCACAGACTATGATGAACTGGGGTATTGAAGGAAGACAATATACTGTTAATGACGACGGAACAATCACATTGACTGACAATGAAGCTCTTAAGAAAGAATATGCAGACCTTAATCAGGTGTCGACAGGTATTGTTGAAGGTTTACGCAAGCAGAAATATGCAACGCCTGTTGCGGAGCGAGTTGATGAGGTTTATGCTGAGAACAGAAAGTATGTTGTTGCAAATCCGGCCGAAGCTCTTATCTCAGACACATATTCAAGAAAAGGCGTTAACCTTGACGCAATTATAACAGAAGCGAGAACTAAGTTTATCGCAGGTCAGATTGATGAGAACGCTTGGAAAAATGAAATTGAGAGATGGAAGTCTCAGGGTGGTACTGAGTATATAAAGGAAATTAACGATCAATATAAGTTAGCTCAGTCAAATGCAAAATAATATGATTTAAAATAAAACTCCGTTGAAGTTAAAATCTCAGCGGAGTTTTTGTATAGATAA
>CATJNN010000182.1 GCA_949742185.1 uncultured Clostridia bacterium
GTTGCCGTTGGGGTCGTAGTAGTAAGAGTTGATTACGTAGTCGTCCGATTTGCCGTGTATCTCTTCCTTGGTTAAGCGGTTGTTCTTGTCATAAGTATAACTCGTTTGTGTTGGATTTGCAACACCCGACACGGATTTTTTTATGCGGTTGCCGCCGCTGTCGTAGTTGTATGTTATGCATTGACCTCCTCCTGTGCTTTCTGTAGTAAGCCGCCCTAAGCCGTCGTAGTGATACGTGGTGGTTTTTCCTCCTGCGGTTGTGCTCATGCGGTTTCCGTTTAAGTAATAGGAGTAAGATTCCTTGTTTCCGGCAATATCTGCCGAAATAAGAGCGTTGTCCTTGTTATATGTGTAGTTTGTTCTCTTATCTCCATAGCTGTAGTATGTGAGATTGCCGTTTTTGTCATAACGTATTGTGTGCGAACTGTTGCTGTTCGTCATTTTTTCCACTAAATTAAGCGAATTGTATGTATAGCTGTCGTAAAACTTTTGCGTGCCGTTCACCAGCATATTCATTCGGGTCACGTTGCCGTTTGCGTCATATTCGTAGGTTCTCGCCATTCCGTCGCCGTCGGTCACCTTTGTTAAGCGGCTCAGTCCATCGTAAATATAGTTTGTTGTGCCTGTTTCGTCGGTCATACTTGTGCGATTGCCGAGCTTGTCATAAGTATAGGATATTTCGGTGTTGTCCTTGGCGGCGTAAACCTTGGAAAGCTGACCGAGGGGGGTGTATTGATATGTTGTTATGTCGCCGTTTCTGTCAGTCTTTTGCAGAGGATTTCCGAACAGGTCGTATTCTGCCGTTTCAGACTGTCCCATCGGGTCGATAGTTTCAACGCACTGATTAAGATAATTATATTTGTATTCCGTCATCTGCGAATTGCTCTTTGTCAGCGTATTCATATTTGTGACCGCTGTAAGACCTGTAACAAGCTTCGTCTGATTTCCCGCCTTGTCATAAGCATACTGCGTGACAGCCTTACTTGTCCCGCCAGTTCCAATCACAGCCGTTAAGCGGTTTCTGCTGTCGTAAAGATAGCGCGTTGTATCGTATGTGCTGCCCTCGCGGAGTACGCTCACCTTTGCCTGATTTCCGTTTGCGTCGTAATATGTTTTTGTTATGCCGCCCATCGGCGTTGTCACTTGCTGCACTTGATTGAAGCTGTTATAAAGATACGTGGTCGTATTTCCATTGTAATCCGTCTCAGATTCGAGCAGACCTCTGGATGTATCATACACATTATTTGCGGTGTCTCCCGCGGCGTTTTTGACGGTGAGAACGTTTCCGAGGGCGTTATATGTATATGTGGTCACGTTGCCGTTCGGGTCGGTTTCGGAAAGCAGGTTGCCGAGGTAATCATAGGAGTATTTTGTCTCTTGACTGACATACCCAGTTCCTACAGTTGAACCAAACAGAAATTCATATGATAAATTACCAAACATGTCATATTCCTTTTTGGTTTCTGTATAATGCGAATCATCAATATAATATTCTCCTACTATTACTAAATTTTTTTCGCTAAGCGAGTTAGAGTTACTTGGCAGCCGATAATTACGAGATGCTATTTTATATTTGGAAAGCAACTGTCCTGTAAGTCCGTTTACAACCGTTTCGGATTTTTTTGTTCCGTCGCCGAAATAAGCGTAGTCAACGCTGACTTTCTGCGAGCCTGCCGCGTCGCGGCTGCTTACGAGCTTTGTCACATTGCCTATATCGTCATACGTCAGCGTTTCCGCCAAAATCCAACTTCCCGTGTCTTCATCAAGCGCATATCCGCCGATATATCTTCCCACAGAGTCGTAACAAAGCTTTGTTTTATTGCCGTTTTCGTCGGTTTTGATTATTTGGTTTTCTTTGTCGAAATATTCGTTGGTCTGCGTGCTGCCGTCGGGGGTCGTCTGCTTTATCATCCGCTGCCGTCCGTCGTATTCATAAGTGGTTTTATTGCCTTTCGCGTCGGTCTGCGACACAATATTTCCAAACAAATTGTATACGGTCTGACCGGTTACGAGCCATCCCGTTATGTCATTTCCGTTTTCATCCACAATGCCTTTCGCGCTGGTTTTGGTTGTGACAATCATTAAATTTTTCTCGGGGTTGTTAACCGCGTCGGAGGTGTTGAGATATTGATATTCATACCATGTGCTTGAAGAATAATCATACGTTTTATCTCCGTATTGATTATAGTAATAACTATCATATTTAACCTGATCTTTATATTCGGGACGCCCCAATGAAACATCATATATTCGTTTCTCGCTGATATTTTTGTCTACTATTTTATATACAGTGCGCACGGATTTCTTAGCCAAATCCCCCGTGCCTTTTGTGACCTCGCTTTGCTTCATAAGACCGTAAGCGCCGTATTCGTATGTCTCCTTATAGCTGCCGATGGTCTTGCTTGCAAGCTGCTGCTGATTGTTATATGTGTATAACGTAGTCTGCTCGGCAGATGAATTATTGCCCGCGTAGCTTGTGACCTTTTCTTTAGAGATTTTCTTGTTTCCCTCCGGCATTTCCGCGTATTCATATTCGGTGTATGTGCGCGTCTCGTTTTTGTTGTCGTTGCGATTGAGCAGAGTCCCCTTGCTGTCATAGGTATCGGTTATATACACCGACTGCCCCGATACGGTGCTATACTTTTGCGTTTGCGTTGTATAATCGCTGCCGCCGTTGATTAAGCCCTCTGTGGGGTTGGCGTTGTAAGTGTAATAGCAGTCGTTTATTCTTTGCCCATTTACTGTTACATCATACTCCCGACTAACTTTCATGCGCTCATATGTGTGGCCTTTCCCCTGCGCGTAGGCGTTAGTCCGGTCATAAAGGAACATTTTGTATGCGCCGGTCGGAAGAGTTATTTTATCCAGCGTATATGTGTTTGAGATAAAATTAATGTCGCTGTTATACGCTTTTTCTGTAGAATCTGTGTCCGGGTTTCTGGACAGCCGGCATAAATTATCGTGTCGCTTTGTGGTATATGAATATTTGGCTCCGCCCGGATATGTCACCGTTAATATATTTGTATCATCCGCCGTAAGGTAATTATTTTTATCGGCTGCTGCGTTATTCTGTATGTCAAACGAGTATGTCGCCACCGGAACTCCGTCTACCGTGATGCTGCCGCCTTGATTATTTACAGGAAAATGAATAGTTCTGTCGTATGTGTCTATTATGGAATTGTTAGTATAAATAATTTTATTGCCATAACGGTCAGTTTCAGCCACTAAACTCCCGTTGCTGCCAAAATACATAGTTCTGCCGGTATAGTCTTCAATGCGCATCTCATAAGCAAAACCTAATTCATCTATTTTATCGTCTTCTATTGATGCCCTCGGATAATCTATGTATAGCTTATACATACTGCTGTATATTTTATTGCTGTTTACTACAATGTTAGCACTTTGCTGCTCATATTTGCTATGTGACTGATTATATGTATACGCAGCCTCATATGGAAGTATGGTTCCGTCTTTTAATAAAATATGCCCATACTCTATATAACGGTTTTGGTTAGTGCTGGAGGCGCTATAATCGGTATATCTCCCCATGCGCTCCAGCCGCGCGTCGTTATAATACCAGCCATATCCTATTCTTCTTAAATACGGCGTGAGATTGGCTTGAGAAAATCCATGCGCCTGAATAGAAGCGTATTTCACCTCGTTTGCCCGTGCATTCTGCTCTCTTTTTAACACATGCGCCGAGCCAAACGGTATATCGTAATTTTTAATAAAACCCTTGCTTTTAATGTCCTCAGCAAAATCGCCCGTTATATTGCTGTAATAGTCGCCGTGATGCTCCAAATCACTTTTATCCCCCGGAACATACGGAGAAACATTCAATAGATAATTACCCGCCGCATTTATTTCACCCCGCCCATTTTCGGCAAGCAGCATTTGCTCCTCGCTGTCGTAATAAATATACACATAATCAGAAGTGTCATCCACATAATATTTATATATATACTTTACGCTTTCTTTTTGGTCGGATATACTGAGAACCTTTCCAATTGAATACACATCACCAGAATCATATGTACTTTGCGTTGACAGTTTTCGTGTGAGCGAAACATCAAGACCGCCTTTTCCTTTTAAATACAAATCTGTATGCTCATATTCCAAATTTCCGGAAGCCGGATTTACCGTCGCCGTCCCGCTTTCATCAATGCTGACCGGCGCTGTCTGTTTGTCGGGGACAATGCTTTGACTGTATTGCATTGCCTCATATA
>CATJNN010000183.1 GCA_949742185.1 uncultured Clostridia bacterium
GGGTAGTGGGATTCGAACCCACGACATTCAGTGCCACAAACTGACGCTCTAACCAGCTGAACTATACCCACCATATTTTCCTGCAAGCCTGTCCCAAATGGAAAAATGGCGCGCCTGAAGAGATTCGAACTCCTGACCCACTGCTTAGAAGGCAGTTGCTCTATCCGACTGAGCTACAGGCGCATAGATGGAGCGGGTGATGGGAATCGAACCCACGCGGCCAGCTTGGAAGGCTGGAATTCTACCATTGAACTACACCCGCATATACATTATATGCGTCTGACGCAAACCTTATTGCGACTGACTTAAAATATTATAGCAGATATTATTTTTTTTGTCAAGAATTTTTTTCATATTTATGAAAAAATTCGCCAAAAGTTATATTTTTATTATTTTCCTAATCTCTAAAAAATATGTACCCCCGCCTTAAAAGCGGGGATTAACCTGTAATATAGTTTTTATTTTTAACTATATTCCACACAGCGTCGGTTATTTTTAAAACATCTCGTTTATGGTTAAATGCGCCGAAGCTCGCGCGCACTGCACCGGAATCAGCGCTTCCGATAGTTTCGTGCGCTTTATACGCGCAGTGCCAGCCGCCGCGTACCGCTATATTATAGCGTTCGCTGAGAAGGTCGGCAATTTCTTGACTTTCCATTCCGTTTATATTAAACGCAACCGTTCCGTTTCTGCCCGCACCGTTTTTAAGCCCATACAGTTTCACGCCATCCATATTTTCAATATTTGATATAAAATCCGCGGCAAGACATCTTTCCCTTTCGCCTATAGCATACGGTGTCTGCCGCTGTATATATCCGACAGCCGATGCAAGAGATAAAACTGCCGGGGTATTCATTGTGCCGCTTTGAAGCATGTCGGGCATATCGTCGGGCTGTACAAGACTTTCAGACCGGCTTCCGGTGCCGCCTCGTATAACGGGAGACAGGGGTACATTCTCATGGACATAAAGTCCGCCTGTACCAAGAGGTCCCATAAGCCCCTTATGACCTGAGAATGCAAGCATATCTACATGCATATCATTCACATCAATATCAATACAGCCTGCGCTTTGAGCCGCGTCCAGCAGAAATAATACGCCGTGTTTACGAGCAATCATTCCGACAGTCCGCACCGGTTGAATTGTTCCGCAAACATTTGACACATGTGTCATAGCAATAAGACGTGTATCGGGACGGATTGCCGCCTCTATATCCTCGGCATGTACCAGCCCTGTTTCATCTGCCTGTATTACGGTATAATCACCATGTGCGTGGGCAGGACGCAGGACGCTGTTATGATCCATACTTGTTGTAATCATATGCCCGCCGGTCTGCATAATGCCGTTAATTGCCATATTTAGCGCGTAAGTAGCGTTCATAGTGAACGCAATACGCGACGGATTATTAATATGAAAAAGACCGCAAAGCTTTTCCGCGCTGTCTAAAAGCGCTTCCTCGCCTTTAATGCTGAGACGGTGCCCTCCGCGGCCGGCGTTCATGCTGTATTCTATTGAGTTTTTTGCCATGGCCAGATATACCTCGGCGGGTTTTCGGTAACTGGTAGCGGCGTTGTCAAGATAGAGCATTATAAACACGCTCCCCGTTTATATTCTGTATTCTGTAGACCTTGCCGAACGGCAGTTTATATTTTTCGGCTATTTGTCTGGCATGACCGACTGCGCTTCGCTCTGTACGTATTGAATACGAGCATCCCCCGCGGTTAAGCTCGGAAGGGGTGTGCATTATTTCGGCGCGGCAGTGTGTCTGCGCCCGAATTAAGCGTGCAAGGCGCATGGCGGACGTTGTGGAGCCGATTGTAATTAGTGTGTCGTCCATTTTTTTCACCTCTTAAAATTAGAATCCGTCAAACAAATCCCCTGAGAATTATAACAGTTTCAGTCGTGAAGTGAATTATATTTGACGCACAACTGAAAAATATGAATTGGACGGTCTTAAAGACGAACAATATGCAATAAGGTTATAAATTAAAGGGGTTAATTTTATAATATGCTTGCGCGGCACAGTTTGCGACATTACAATTTTGGCAAATAAACGACACAATAGATTTTCATTAATTGTATTTGTCGTTCATTAGGTATGTTGCAAAGTAACAGCAAAAAAATCGGGGTTAAAGCCCCGAATTTTTTTGTTGACTACACTGCAAAACAACAGCAAAAATCCCAAAATGCCCGATGCGCAAATATTTTTTATTTAATTGCGCTGCAAACAAAAGCAGAATATAAAAATATTTTATGCATTGACAAATTTTTAGTGATTTAGATTTAATATATAGAAACTTATTCGCCGATATCTGTGATATGCAAACAACGTATTTCCTGATACATATATGTAGCAAGCGGACGCATATCAGAGTCGTTTGTGTGTGCGGCAAGCAGTACAGTGCTTGGAGTGTGCGCGCCTGTTTCGACCACGACCGGCGAATGAGCAAAATCTCTGCCGTTAAATGAAAGCTGGATAATATCGCCCGGCTCAATATCATATAATGATACTTCTTCAGCTTTTGGACCGGCTCCGCCATTGGTTGTCAGGAAGCGATAAAGCTCGTTTACTCCTGTCCATGCGGGTGCACGGTTATTTAAAGATATGTAGTACCAGCCCAGTATTGGCGTATAGTTCATAATTCCGCTGCCGGCAAGCAGCACCTGCGATGCAAAATTAGTGCAGTCGCCGCCGATGTCGGAAAAATCGTAAAATTCCGGATTGCGGCCGAACGCCCATTTATGAGCGTATGCGACAGCCGCGCTTCTGTTATATGCCATAAAAAAATCACCTCCTGTTTTAATATATGCGGGAGATGATTTAAGGAGCCTATTCGTTTGGAATAACTTCAAACGCTGACATTACATCGCGACGCGCTTTGGAGCTGTATTGCGCGTAGAATTTGTGAGTGACCTCAATATTTTTATGCCCCATAAGCTCGGCAACCATCTTTATGTCTACGCCTTCTTCGAGCATACGGCATGCAAAGGTGCGGCGCAGAGCGTGCGGGCGTGTTTTATCAGGATTGGTAATGCCGACGGCATGGCAGTAATTTTTCAGCATATGTTCAATCGCGCCGATGGTTATGCGTTTTCCCTGTCTGCTTAAAAAAAGCGCTTTCTTATCAGCGGCGTCTGTTTTCAGCCGTTCCTGCATATATATAAAAAGCTCGTTTTCGACCTGTACAGGCATGAAAATTTCCTGCTGGTCGCCGCCTTTTCGCGTGACGATAAAGGAGGAGGTTTCAAAACATATATCACCTATATTTAGGTTTACAAGCTCGCTCACTCGTATGCCGGTACCCATGTAAGTGATAAAAATTGCAATATCGCGCTGCTTGCGGCGAAGATATTCTGTGAGAAATCTGCCTTTAAAATAATTTTCTCCGTTATATATAATATCAACCAGACGGCAGCTTTCCTGTGTTGTTAAAGGTTTTTTTATTTTCTGATGAAGCTTTGCAAAATCTACTTTTTCGGTTATGTTCTGAGATAATTTATCGGTTTTATAGAGATATGTAAATAAGCCGCGTACGGACGAGAGCTTGCGATTTATGCCATAGGGTGAGTTAGTTACCGTTCGTGTTATGGTTTTTCCGTTTTCATTAATGGTTTCAATATCGTATTGGCGAAGGTACGCTTTAAATCCGATTAAATCGTCAACAGTCACCGATTCCATATGTTCTACGGTGAAATCTTCTAATTTATCAATTTTTTTAAATTTTCTTTCACGCAGAAATTTCAGGAAAATGCGCAGGTCTATACAGTATCCAAGTTGTGTGTTTATACTGTCTCCGTCATAGTATTCATAGATATACTGGAAGACAAAGTCCGGCATGTCGGAAAGAAAATTTTGAAGAGTGGTTGTTTTGTTCATGGCTAACCTCATAAGTTTATTTTCTACATAAAAACAGCGGAGCGTTTTCTCCGCCGCATTTAATCATGGTCTCATAAAAGTAGTGTTTACTTTTATGTAGTCTCCCACATGAAGTATGTATCCGAAATCTACATCAACAGTCGCGTCCGCAGTTTCTTCTGTGACGGAAACCGAGTTTGTTTTACTGGCTATGAGCGCATGGCTTGAATTGTACAATTCTATTGTTACAGTATATTCTGTGAAGCCCCATTTAATCCAGTCTGACCATGCCTGGACATGTTTTTTGATATGGAAAGTAGTCGTGTTTTTATCATTATCAATAGTATATAATGGGTTGTCCGGAGCGGCGGGTCCTGTTACATCTGACGGAGCGGCGCTATAATGCATAATTTTTCCCTTAAGAGATGAAGGGAGGTTATTTGCTAGTTTTTGATTCCACTCAGTCTCTGTACCTCCGTAGTATATTTCGAGAATATCGTAGTCGCCTCCAAAAGAAAATTCCGGAATGGTTTGCAAGGTTGCCGGTATATACACAACATTTAAATTAAAGAATCTGTCGAAAGAATGCTCTGATATTTTTGTTATTCCGTCGCCTATTATAACGCCGCGAATATCGCTGCGGTCAACGCCAAGGGAGGAATTGTATACGTCGGCCTCGCCGGCGCCGGTTATTGTTAGTAATTTACTGTCGTCAAGAGTGAATGAGGCGTTTGTTCCAGAGCCGCCTGCGCCGCAGTAACCGTTTTGAGCCGCATATGCGCCTGTGGAGAATAGCGCGAAAACAGAAAAGACTAAAAATAATCCTAACAATGATTTTTTCATACAAAAGCCTCCTTAAAGCAGTTCTATAATGGCAGTATTATATCATAAGCGGCAAAAAACGTCAAGCGAATGAGGCGGAATATAAACTTTGTATTTGAAAATATAAAAAAGTGTTATATAATATTAATCAGGGAATACGGAGCGGAGGCTGAAATGCGACGGGAGGGAGTTTTGTGAAGTTTATTCATATGGCGGATATGCATCTGGGAAGTATGTTTTCAAGGCTTGATGAAAAACGGGCAAAAGAAAGGCGTGCCGAACATAGGTCTGTGTTTGATAAGATAATAGATATTGTTAAAACAGAAAAGGCGGACGCGCTTTTAATAGCAGGAGATTTATTTGATACGTCGGACGCTTTGGAGGACGCAAAATATGTGTGCTGCAAGTTTCAGGAAATTGCCGGCGTCAGCGTGCTTATTGCCGCCGGAAATCACGATTGGGCGATTTATCCGAAAATAAAATGGGGAAAGAATGTGCATATTTTTTCAGTGGAATTGGAGAGAGTGTGCGTTAGGGGTATTGATATATACGGCGCATCGTTTTCTGGGATGGTTCAGGAGGAAACGCTGCTTTCCGATATACAGCCCGCCGGCAGACCGAGCATTCTTGTTATGCACGGCGAGATTGGGAGCGGCGAATGCAATCCTATGGAAATGGAAAGACTGCTTCGCTTTAATTATTGCGCTCTTGGGCATATACATAAATATCAGGGAATTATCCGCCAAGGAACATGCACATACGCGTATGCGGGATTTCCCGAGCCTCGCGGATTTGACGAAAACGGCGAGGGCGGAATAATTATAGGCGATATTGACGAAGAAGCGGTGTGCGCGGAAAGAGTTATAACGTCTGTGCATTCTTACTTGGAGGAGACGGTTGATATTTCGGAATGTGAGGATAATATTGACGTTGTAGATTTACTTCGTGGCAGAATAGACGCGAAAGGGACATATAAATTTTGTGTTCGGGGATATAAAAATAATTTTGATTTGTCGGCGGCGTATATAATATCGTGTCTTGAAAACTTTTGTTTTGATTTGCAGATAGACGTAGAGGAAAAAATGGATTATGAGCGTATCGGCAGAGAGAACACGCTTCGGGGTGCGTTTGTGCGCGGGGTTATGGAGCGGGAGGGGTTGTCGTATAAGCAGAGAGAATATATCATGCGTATAGGCTTGCAGGCTATGGAGAAAGGAGGAGGGAATTGATTATATCGAGAATATATATTGAGCGTTTTGGTCATCTAAGAGACGTTGAGTTTAGATTAAAAGACGGTATGAATGTGATTTTCGGAAAAAACGAAGCGGGAAAATCAACTATGCTGGCGTTTGTGCGCTGTATGCTGTTTGGCATGGATAACGGGCGCAAAGCTGATACGCGTCTTTCATATCGAAAGCGCTACATTCCTTCAGATTGTATATATGCGGCAGGAATTTTAGAAGTTGACGATTGGGTTATAAACCGTAAATTTGGGAAAACGCCGAAAGCGGATGAGTGTACAGCGGTGCATAAAGGCGTTATGTGTGATAATACTGAGTATTTGGGAAATATTATAACTGGTATGAGCGGAGAGACGTTTGAAAACACATGGTTTGTGCGTCAGTTTGACGCTCATGCACATATGACGCGTGAAATAGAAGAAAGACTGTCAAATCTGTCGGTTTCGGGAGAGGAGAGTGTTTCGTATCCTGCCGCTATGGAATATTTGAACAAGCAGGAAAAGCAGAGGTTTAATCCTAAGAGCAAGACGGCAGATATTCAAGAGATTGACGAGAAAATTGCAAATAATCTGATGCAGCTTCAGGATGAGATTATTAAAGAAAAGGAACAAAATGAAAATATAAATGCGCTGAACGACATAGAGTCGCAGATTAAATTGCTTGATAAAAAGTTTGAGGAATTGAAAGGAATGCAGGGACATATAAATCAATATATGAGATACAGGCAATACTGCATACTGCGCGAGGAAAAAGCAAGGATTGAAAAGCAGCTTTATGAAAGTGAACAGATATTAGAGCAGGCTCGGCGTATGGTGAATAAAAAAAGCATTGCGGTATGCGCAGTTTTTGCTGCAGTGTTTATGCTTATTGGAATGATGTTTTTGTTTGCGTATAAAGACCCTATATACCTTGCGTTTGCGGTTAGCTTTGTACCGGCGGTGTTTTGCATAAGTCAGCTTGCGTCCATGCGAAAACAGGCGCGCGCAGGAGGGGCTGAGCTGATTGGAAAACAGATTGAAAAGCTTAGGGAAAATAACGACCGGAAAGCTAAAGAATTGGAAAATTATTCTGATATGGTTGAATGCAAAAAGCCGGAGCAAAGCGCGGAGCAAATAAGCAGTGAAATGCAATATCTGCAAAAGCAAAAAATAGAGCTTGCGGAGCGTAGGTCGGTTATAAAATATAACGTTGAGCATTATGACGGCAATATAATAACGAAATTACGGGAGCAAAATAATAATCTGGCAGAGGATAAAAGACAAGCTGAGTTTGAGCTTGACTGTATAAGGCTTGCGAAAGAGATTCTCTCTTATGCCCACAGCGAGTTTTCGTCAGACTTTATGCCGGAGCTTCAAAAGAACGCTTCTGACGCGCTTGAAAAAATTACGCGCGGACTATATACGCGGCTTTTATTATCAAAAGACGGAGATATACTGGTTATGACGGGGGCGTCGTGTATTCCCGCATCGCTTTTGAGTAACGGAACGTTGGACAGCGTTTATTTTTCGCTTCGTTTAGGTATAATAAAGATGCTGTGTCCGTCGTATTTTCTGCTGCTAGACGACAGCTTTATTCAATATGACGACGACAGGGCGGCTCGGGCTATGGAATTGATGGAAAGCGTCGCGGAAAATAATCAGGTTATATATTTTACATGCCAGTCGCGGTTTGAAAAAAATATTACGGCGTATATTTAAAAATATATGGACTTAATATGAAAAATAGAGTAAAATGTAATTAATAAACAAGAGGGAGAGAGGAATATGGCGATTAAAATCAGCGGGGAGCTTGGCGATATTTTTGTGGAAAAGCTCGTTATAGCAAAAATTGCGGGGAATGCGGCGAAACAGTGCTACGGAGTTGTCGGAATGGCGGCGAGAGGCAAAAAGGACGGTATTGTGAACCTGCTTCTCGGAGAGAACATGACAAAGGGTATACATGTTTCCGTAGGCGACAGGGGAATCGTGATTGATATGCATATCATGGCTGAGTATGGTACCAATCTTAACACCATAGGAGACAGTATCGCGGAGCGTATTCAGTATATCATTCAGGAAATTATCGGTCTTAAAGTGACAAAAGTAGACGTTCATGTGGAAGGAATACGAGTGGATTGAGTAGGGAGGCGGTTATCATAAAAGCAATAGACGGACACAGCCTTGCGCAGATGATGATTTCCGGTGCGCATAAGCTATATAATAACAGACAGCTTGTAAATGACCTTAACGTGTTCCCTGTGCCTGACGGCGACACGGGAACTAATATGTCCATGACGGTTATGGCTATGGCAAAAACGCTTGAAGAGTCGGTTTCGCCTTCAGTTTCAAAGACAGCGGATACAATGGCATATTCCACGCTTCGCGGCGCGCGGGGAAACTCTGGCGTGATTTTGTCGCAGCTTTTCCGCGGAATATCAAAGTCGCTCAAGGGCATGAATGAATGCAGCGCGGCCGATTTTGCAAAAGCTCTCAGCGATGGTGTGGACACTGCGTACCGTGCGGTTATGAACCCGACGGAGGGAACGATTTTAACGGTTTCGCGCGAGGCGGCGATGCGAGCTGTTGTTGAAGCAAGCAAGGACGCGGATATAACGGCTGTGCTGGAGGGGGCGGTTACGCGAGGAAACAGAGTTCTTGCTCAGACGCAGGATATGCTTCCAGCGCTTAAACAGGCGGGCGTTGTCGACGCGGGCGGTCAGGGTTGGATGCTTTTGCTGGAAGGCGCGCTTGAATACCTGAAAACAGGCGCGGAGGTTGAGCTTTTGGAAAAGCCGTTCGAGGCTTTTGCGGGACATAAGCCCAAGACAGCTGCGGCGCAGAATATACGTTTTATGTATTGCACAGAGTTTATTGTACAGAAAAAAAACGCTGGTGTGGGCGTAGACGCTTTCAGAAGCACGATTGCGCAAAAGGGCGACAGCATGCTTGTAATTGACGACGACGATATTATAAAGGTGCATATTCACACAAATAATCCCGGTTTTGTGCTGGAACGCGCTGTTAAGCTCGGCATGATGACGAATATAAAAATAGATAATATGAAATTTCAGCATAATAATATGATTGAGCAGCAGGGACAGCAGGAAAATAAGGCTTATGGTTTTGTGAGTGTTTCGGCGGGGGAAGGACTTGCAGCTATAAGCCGCGACCTTGGAATTGACAAGATTATAGAGGGCGGACAGACAATGAATCCAAGCACAGACGATATTTTAAGTGCGGTGAACGATGTTAATGCAGACACGGTTTTTGTGTTTCCGAATAACAGCAATATATTTCTGGCGGCGAATCAGGCGAGTGAAATGAGTGACAGGCAGGTTATAGTAATTCCGACAAAGAATATAGCTCAATGTTTCAGCGCAATGCTGAATTTTTCTGAAACGGTTGCTCCGGAGGAAAACGAGGCGGCTATGAATGAGGCTATGGAAAAAATTGAGGTCGGTCAGGTGACATATGCTGTGCGCGACAGTTCCGCGGATGGGAAAGAGATTAACGCGGGGGATTATCTGGGTATGCTTGGAAAAAATATTGCAGCTGTGGAAAAAGACTGCGAAGGAGCGGCTATGGCTTTGGTCGACGGCATGATGGACGAGGATAAGGAGTTTATAACGCTATATTATGGAAGCGATGTTTCTGAGGAGCAGGCAGACGCGTTGGCGCAGAGTATCGAGGAAAAATATGACGAGGTTGAGGTTTCGGTGAAAAACGGGGGTCAGCCGCTGTATTTTTATATTATTTCAATGGAGTAAATCATGCTTAATGACGATATACAGTCGCTCAGTGGCATAGGCAAGCGGCGGGCTGAGCTTTTTTATAAAATGGATATACGCACAGTTAAAGATTTATTATACTTTTTTCCGAGAGCATATGAGGACAGAAGCGTGATAAAGGAAATTGACGAATGTGCGGCAGGAGAAACGGTGTGCGTTAAAGCAACCGTTTTTTCTGCTGTAAAAGAAGCGCGTATACGGAAAAATTTCACCATATCAACCATGACAGTTTTTGACGACAGCGGCGACATGAAGATTAAATGGTATAATAACCGATATGTGAAAAACGCATTCAGACAAGGCGGGACATATATTTTTTATGGAAAGATTACATATTCTGGGCTGAAAAAGGAAATGGAAAATCCGCTTTATGAATTGGAGGGGAGCGGGAAATATACCGGAAGGATTGTGCCGGTGTATCCCCTTACGGGCAATTTGACTCAGAAAATGGCGCAGTCGGCCGTTAAGCAGGCTTTAGAGTTTTCGCAGGAGCTATGCGACTATTTGCCGCAGGCTGTGCGAAATAAGTATAAAATTGCCGAACTTGGGTATGCGTTGAAAAATATACATTTTCCGGAGGACAGCGAAAGCTGCGATATTGCCAGAAAGAGACTTATATTTGAGGAGCTGTTTTTGTTTGAGCTTGCTCTGTTTATGCGCAAGGCTGATAATGAGAGAGCGGATGGAACAGCGTTTGAAGACGCGGACTGCATAAATGAATTTGAGAAATTTCTTCCGTTTGCGTTTACGAAAGCGCAGAAAAGAGTGGTTGAAGAAATAGCGCGGGATTTGTCTGTATCCAAGACAATGAATCGTCTTTTGCAGGGCGACGTCGGTTCCGGCAAAACAGCCGTGGCAGCGGCAGCGGTTTACATGACGGTGAAAAATGGATTTCAGGCGGCTGTTATGGCTCCGACGGAGATATTGGCTCGTCAGCACGCAGAGAGCTTTACGAGACTTTTTGAGAAAACGGATTTTACGGCAGTGACGCTTACCGGCGGTATGAAAACGGCGGAAAAAAGACAGGCATGCGATATGATAAGAAGCGGAGAAGCTGATATTATCATTGGTACTCACGCAATTTTCAGCGATGGTGTGGATTATAAAAAGTTAGGGCTTGTTATAGTAGACGAGCAGCATAGATTCGGAGTTAAGCAGAGGAATATGCTTATAGAAAAAGGAATAAATCCGAACGTGCTTGTTATGTCCGCAACTCCGATTCCGCGCACGCTCGCGCTCGTTATATACGGCGATTTGGATATATCTCTTATAGACGAAATGCCGCCGGGACACAAAAGTATAAAAACCTACGCGGTGCAAAAGAATATGCGCAGACGGGCGTATGGCTTTTTAGAAAAGAATGTGAGGGCGGGGCGTCAGGCGTATATAGTGTGTCCGCTTGTTGAAGAAACGGAAGCGTTAGATTTAAAAAACGCGTCTGAGCTTTATGAGGGATTGGTTAAGGCGTATCCGGACATCAAATTTGGACTTTTGCACGGAAAAATGAAAGCTGGGGAAAAGGATGATGTAATGCAGGCGTTTGTGCGTAATGAGATTTCTGTGCTGGTGTCGACTACTGTTATTGAGGTAGGGGTGAACGTGCCGAACAGTACGCTCATGCTTGTAGAAAATGCAGAGCGGTTTGGACTGAATCAGCTCCATCAGCTTCGCGGACGAGTTGGACGAGGGCGTGAGCAATCGTTTTGCGTGTTTATTGTGGGACAGATGGGAGGAACGGTTAAAAAGCGAATGGAGACGCTGTGCTCGTCGAACGACGGCTTTTATATAGCCGAGCGCGATTTGGAGCTTCGCGGTCCCGGCGATTTTTTTGGTACGCGTCAGCATGGACTGCCAATGCTCAAAATAGCGAATATTTTTACAGATACTCAGCTTTTAAAGGAGGCTCAGAAAGCGGCGCAGGAGATTTGCAGCGCCGATATTGTGATTGACGAGGAGGAAAAAGAGCGGCTTAATGAAAAAGTGGAACAAGATTTTTACAGTCAAAGTATTTTGAATTAGTAAATAGAAAACAGACTGTGTTTGGAGGGTATGAACCGTTTGTTTTTTTGTTGAGTATATTCATAATGTATGTTATATATTAAATAAGAGGTTAGACGGGCGATAGTATCATTTTTAATATACTTTATAGCTGTTATTTATTTATAATATAATTTTATTGCCAAAAATTTTATTTTTCTATTGACATGGCGTGCGTTTTATGGTAAAATAGTTATGTTGTATGGCTCGTTGGTCAAGCGGTTAAGACTCCGCCCTCTCACGGCGGCAACATGGGTTCGATTCCCATACGAGTCACCAAAAAACCTGTAAACAAGTTGTTTACAGGTTTTTGTTTTGCGTTTTATATAGTATTAACAGGTGTTTTGGAAATTGCTTGTTATCAAAGTGGTATTAATTTGATTAAAAATTGGAATAAACCGGCGGCATAATATGATTGTTTAAATTTAATATAAGTATATGTAAAGGTATTATGTGGATTTTTCGATAATATGTAAGCGATTGATATAAGACTGAGATTGTAAAAGAAGTTTGTTGTATCTATGTTTGTATTGACGAATATGTACATATATGGTATAATTATACTAAATAGTTATATGTTTTTTGGAGGGAGTTTATATGAAAAAACTATTATCAATTATTTTGGCGTTTTCTATGGCTCTGTCGCTTTCCTCCGCAGCACTTACGGCGGAGGCAGACGATGATTACGACATTAATTTTCCTGATTCTGCGATGAACGACTATATGGTTTTGAATTTTGACAAAAACATGGACGGAAAAGTTCAAAAATCAGAGTTTGTTTTAACGGAAGAGGATATTGGCAGCAGGAATGTTTTCACATTGCCGGACGAGGTGGCGAGCACTGTCGGTTTTGGAGAACTATCCATTAAGGGCAATGTGTGGATTACAATTAACTGCGATACCTATGAAAGCCGGCTGAATGATGTTTCCGGACTTTTTGAGGCGGCAAAGCAAAACAAAGAAAACAAAGAGTGTGTATTCCATTTTGAGCTTGGAGGTATGGAGATTGCTGGCAAAGACTGGGCTAAAATACCGCCTGTAGAAACGAGCGGCGGCAGTGCAAATATAGAATTGTACATGCCGGGACCAATTGACGGTGACAGTATATCTCTCGCGTCTCTCGAGGGATACAGGATTACTGCATTGACTCTTGGCGGTTATGTGGAAAAAGGATATTCGGGGCAGTATCTTGAACAATTAGATGCCAGCTATAGCTACGGTCCGGGATTGACAGAGCTTTTGCAGAAAGCGCCGTCGCTGAACAGGCTTGAAGTTAATTTACATGAGGCGTATGCATTAAACAATACTTCGTCGTTGCATGATTTGCGTGTTTACGGATTGCAGGGAGCGGAAGCAAATAATGAGTTTGCACGGCTTATGCAGAAAGATATGCGGAATTTAGAATATCTGCAGATTTGGAATACAAGCGTGATGGACTTAACCCCGTTGAAAAATCTAAATATTTGGCAGTTATATGTGGGAGATTATCAGCACTATGCTGGAGAAGAAAGTGTTCTTAACGGAAAAACTGCGGGCGACCGTATTATGGAACAGATTTCTGATATTCCGTCTCTTTTATATATTGAGCTCCGAGGTTATGAGGTTACAGATTTAACGCCGATAGAATCTTTTTCTTCGCAGGGGAAATATTTTGATTTATATGGTAATCGTATTTCTCTGGAGTACAAAAATAACAAAGCGATTTATGATAAATTGAACAGTGGTACATATTCTCAGTGTAGTATAGCCAATCAGTTTGCAAGCGATCGTTATTACGGAGGGGCTATTGAATGCTTAGCAACAGAAAACGGCAGCCTTGCAGTTTCCGCGTCGGTTGATAAGAAATCGTTTGCGGACGGCGACGTTATAACGGAAACATTGACAATAACAAATAACGGAGCGACTGCGAGAAGCTGCGATTTATATTTTAATACTGACGATCAGTATTGGGGTAAGATTAATATAAAAAACGGAAGCAGACGTCAGACTGTTACAAATCTTGCTCCGGGGCAAACAGTTAAAAAAACAATTTCTTTTTCCTGCACAGATTTCAGCGATTATTATCTATATTCGGGAGCACTGTTGGTTGACGGGGAAAAATCGTTTGGTATAGGATTTGATGTGCTGCGTAAGCGCGACACTGTGTCAATTTGGTCAACGCAAACGACTGTGCGCGATCTACCCGTCTCCGTAAACGTATCCTGCGCGCCGGACATGCAAAAGGTGCAGATTGTCGCCGAGGACGGAACGGTTATTAAAACGCTCGCATATTCCGGAGGAACATGGGTCAGCGAAGATATAAGCATTCCGGAAAAATATTGGCCGGCAAAGGGCGCGGCTCCGAAAAAAGTGAAAATCAAAGCTGTAGTGACGGATGACGAGGGCAGAACGTATTCCTCTGCATATAGAGATATTACGGTTATGAATCCCGATATTGATTCTACGCTCAAGATTTTGGACTGCAATTATTCAACGTTCGGCTCGGGGCATATATATCATGAAATGGAGCCCGCCATTATGTATCTGGGAGCGAAAGTTATTGTCCGCGCAAAGCTTTCGGTGGATTCGAGCGAGATTCAGTCTGCTGAGGCGATTATTAACGGCACAAGCTATAATATGACGCTCGGCACGGGCGGAAAATACGACGGCTGGTACGGTGCAACATCAAACGCGCTTAATTCGGGAGATTATTTCGATATAGTTTTGAGGGTGACTACAAAATCGGGAGAAGTGCTGGAGAAGTTTATCGGCTACGGCAGGCTGTTAATTGATCCGTCGGGAATTATAACAGACCCGAACGGCGACCCGATTGAGGGCGTTAAGGTAACGCTTCAAAGAAAACAGGAGGACGGCACATGGGCGGACTGGGACGCTGAAAATTATATGCAGTCCAACCCTGTGTATACAAACGAAAAAGGCTACTACGGATGGGATGTTATCGAGGGAACCTACAGGGTAATAGCTGAAAAAGAAGGTTATAAGACAAAGACTGTTGAAAGATATTATTCGCGTGACGAGGGCAAGGAGACGGAAATAACCGTTCTGCCGCCGAGACTGGACGTGGACTTCACCATGGAATTTGAAGACCCTGCAAATCCGCCGGCAATACCTATGACGAACGATACGGCGAAAACAGCCGTGCAAAACGCGCTTGCGGGAATGACGCTCGACGCCTCGGCGACTGACGCGGACGTTATAAGCGGGCTTTCGTCTGTTATAACGGATAATATGTATGTTTCGTTTAAAAACGGCACATATGCAAAAACAGCGTCGACAGCTGATAAATCAGGCAGAATAAACGGAACGCTTATTCTGGAAAACCTGTGGACGACAGAACAGCAGGAAATACCGGCAAACGTGATTTTGAAAACAACAAACGGCGAAGTTACGGAGCCGTTGCCGACTCCGACGCCGAATACGCCGTCCGTTCCGGTATCGCGTATAAAGTATACCGTTGCAGACGGAAAGACAATATTCCATATGCCGCTCAAGGGCGATAAGGTGCTGTCGCACAGGCTTGACGCTATTGTGTACGATACTGAGGGCGGCGAACACAAAGGCACAACGACAGCGCAGGTCGGAACAGAGGAAACGATTGTCGATGTTGAAGTGGATTATGCTATTAAAGAAAACGACAAGGTTAAGTTTCGCGATACACCGTTACAGGAAAATTAAATAAATGTGATTGAAAAATGCGGAGATGATTTGATTATCTCCGCATTTTCTTTAAAATAGTTCTTGAAAGTCGTATTTGGTTATGATACAATATATTATCATATTTACCAATGATAATTGGCGGAAAAGGGAGTAATGTTTTAATGGGATTAGATTTAAAGTTGATTGAAGACGCATGCGAACGTTTAAAACCTACAATTCATCGCACTCCAATCGAACGGTCTAAAACGTTTTCGGAGATGTCGGGCTCCGAAGTGTATTTAAAATTTGAAAATCAGCAAAAAACGGGTTCTTTTAAAATACGCGGAGCGTCTAATAAAATAGCGGCAATGGTGGAACGCGGCGAGAATGTGCCTGTTGTTGCATCATCCGCAGGGAATCATGCGCAGGGCGTGGCGTATGCGGCGCATGTGCATAATATAAAAGCTACTATTGTTATGCCCAAGGGAACTCCTATTGCAAAGGCAAACGCCACTGAGGGCTATGGAGCGCGCGTAGTTTTGCACGGAGAGTGTTATGACGATGCGTATAATAAGGCGTGTGAAATACAGGAGAAAGAGGGCGCGGTGTTTCTGCATCCGTTTAACGATCCCGAGGTTATAGCGGGGCAGGGCACAATCGGTTTTGAGATTTTGCAGGATTTGCCCACGGTTGACGCGGTTATAATGCCTGCGGGCGGCGGCGGGCTTTTATCGGGAGTTGCGGCTTGCATAAAGCAGGTTAATCCGCGCGTTAAAATAATCGGCGTGCAGGCGGAGGGAGCGCCGGCTATTTATCGTTCTTTTAAAGAGCGCGAATATGTTATA
>CATJNN010000184.1 GCA_949742185.1 uncultured Clostridia bacterium
GCCGGATAAAGCTGTTACAGCCATAACAGCGGCAGCCGTCAGCGCCAAAACCTTCATTAAATTCTTTTTCATTTTTGTTCTTCCTTTCTTTTATATATTAAGCAAAACTTATAAAACTTTGCTTAAAAACTCTTTCGTTCTGCCATGCTGTGGATTTTCAAACACCTCCGCAGGCAATCCCTCTTCTAAAACAACGCCCTGATCCATAAATAAAAGTCTTGAACCCACCTCGCGCGCAAAACCCATCTCATGCGTTACCACAATCATGGTCATGCCCGCGTCCGCAAGTCCTTTCATAACCTCGAGCACTTCTCCGACCATTTCGGGATCAAGCGCGGACGTAGGTTCGTCGAAAAGCATAATCTCAGGATCCATCGCCAAAGCCCGCGCAATAGCGATTCTCTGCTGCTGTCCGCCCGAAAGCTGGGCCGGATAATTATCCGCCTTCTCAGCAAGCCCGACGCGCTCTAAAAGCTCCATTGCCTTTTTCCCAGCCATATCCTTTGACATCTTTTTAATCTTAATCGGAGCAAGAGTTATATTGTCCATAATCGTTAAATGCGGAAAAAGATTAAACTGCTGAAAAACCATGCCCATCTTTTGACGAATCTTATTCACGTTCACCTTAGGATTTGTGATCTCCTCGCCGTCAATAAAAATTTGTCCCTCGGTAGGCGTTTCAAGAAGATTTATACAGCGCAGAAACGTACTTTTTCCCGAGCCGGACGGTCCTATAACAACGATTTTTTCTCCTTGCCTTATCGACTGATCAATACCGCGAAGCACCTCCAGCTTTCCGAAATGCTTATGTAAATTATTAATCTCTATCATTGACATTTTCCCATCCTCCTACCTTACATCGGATTTTCTCAGCTTGCGTTCCCACAGATTTAAAAACAGGGTGAGAATTTTTATAATAACGTAGTAAATCACTGCAACTGACAAAAGCGGAACAACATAACTGTACGTTCTGCTCTGGACGTTCATTGCCGCCGCCATAAGGTCGATTTTTGCAACATAGCCTATAACTGCCGTTTCCTTAACAAGCACTATAAACTCGTTTCCAAGCGCGGGCAGAATATTTTTAATTGCCTGCGGCATTACTATATGCGTCATGGTCTGCGCCTGCGTAAGCCCAAGCGAACGCCCCGCTTCCGTCTGCCCTTTGCTGATTGATAAAATTCCCGACCGTATAATTTCCGCAACATACGCGCCGCTGTTTATTCCGAACGCAATTACCGCCACAATACGTTTGTCAATATCTACCGAGGCAAATATAATGAAATATATAACCGTAATCTGCACGACTGTCGGCGTGCCGCGGATAATATCTATGTACAAAGCAGACAGCCTGTTTGCAAACCACGACAGCGCACTCCAGAGCCAGAACCTCCCTTTCTTACGCTCTGCAAGCTTACCCAGTCCTGCCAAAACGCCCAAAAGCATACCAAGCGCAACGGCAAACAGCGAAATCAGCAAAGTGTTTCCTATACCGCTCACAAACAATGTCCAGCGGTTTTCACGGATAAACGTATTATAAAGCTCCTGTATAAGCCCGTCCATCTTCCCATCCTCCAATATAATTACTTATCTTATACATCATATCAAAAACCCTGTCGTTTGGCAAGTGTTATTTATTTTCCGACGCAAAAATTATGAAAAATATTTTCAACCACATCGTCTGCGATAGCCGCTCCCGTAATCTCTCCGAGAGCCTGCGCCGCCGCGCTTATATCTATTGACGCTATATCCTGCGGCATACCCGAGACAAGCGCGTCCGCCGCTTTTTCCAAAGCCTCCGCCGCACGGGAAAGCGCGGCTCGATGACGTGCGTTCGTTATAATCACTCCTCCGCTCTGCGAAAGCGCGCCCGAACCGTATAACCCCGCAATCCTATCCGCAAAAACATCAAAGCCCGCGCCCGTCTTCGCCGACACCTCCAGAACGTCACAGTCTGCACAAAAATCCCTCACATCGTCTGCCGTATTTGACGCGCCTAAATCCGACTTATTCACAAGCACAATACATCTCTTGCCGTCCGCAAGCCTTAAAATCGCCTTATCGTCATCGCTAAACTCCGATGAACCGTTAATAACCGCAAGCGCCAAATCTGCTTCTTCTATAGATTTTCTCGACCGCTCCACGCCTATTTTCTCAACGGCGTCGTCAGTATCGCGTATACCCGCCGTATCCAGAAGACGAAGCATAACTCCTCCCACGCTCACATACTCCTCAACAACGTCGCGCGTTGTTCCGGGAATATCGGTCACAATAGATTTTTCCGTTTGCGACAGTATATTTAAAACAGACGACTTTCCTACGTTTGGTCTGCCTATAATTGCCGTGCTTATTCCCTCGCGCAGTATCCGTCCGCTGTCTGCCGTGTCCAGAAGCGCGCGCGTTGCGGCAAGCGTATCGCGGCATACCCTCTCAATTTCGTTAATTGTCACGTTCTCCAAATCCTCGTCGGGATAATCAATAGCCACCTGCATACGCGCAGAAAGAGATATAAGCGTTTCTCTTAATGCGTCAATCTTTGAAGACAGCGTCCCCGCAAGCTGAGTCTGCGCGTTTTTTTGCGCCTCATTTGTCCGTGCTGAAATAATATCTATAACGGCTTCCGCCTGCGACAAATCTATGCGTCCGTTTAAAAACGCGCGTTTTGTGAACTCGCCCGCTTCTGCAGGATACGCTCCGGCTTCTATAAGACGCTCCAAAACCATGCGCGATACCGCAAGCCCGCCGTGCGTGCTTATTTCAACAACATCCTCGCGCGTGAACGTGCGCGGCGCGCGCATTACCGTAACAAGCACTTCGTCTATAACTGTCGCATCCGCAGATATTATATGACCGTAATGTACCGTGTGCGTTGGCGCTTGTCCGAGCGGTTCTTTTCCGCGGAATACCATATCCACTGTCTGCACCGCCCGTTCCCCGCTTACGCGTATAACGGCGATACCTCCCGTTCCCACGGGAGTAGATATCGCCGCTATCGTTTTATTTATATCCGTATATTCACCGCCCGCTTCAGCCGGTTTTATTTTTTCCATATCTATTTTTTCTCACTCCTATGCTTATACCTCAAAAGCTCTTCAAAAATCCCGTCGGGCGTCTGTCTGCCGTTTGTCATGTGTCCTATACGTATATGCGGCTTTGTCGCTCCGTGAAAATCACTGCCTCCGGTTTTCAGCAGCCTCAGCTCGCCGCATATTTTTAAGCACATTTCCTCAAACTCATCCGTATATTCGCTGTAAAAGCATTCCACCCCGTCAAGTCCGTATTCTTTAAGCTCCGTCAAAATAGCTCGCAGCTCGGTCTCGTCGTCTGTTATAAAAATAGGATGCGCCAAAACCGCAATTCCTCCTGCGCGATGTATAAGCTCTATACTATCCTTGGGAGAAAACGTTTTTCTTTCCGCATACAGCGGATTTCCTTTTGAAAGATACCTGTCGAACGCATCCTGCACGTCCTTTGCGTATCCCTTATTTACAAGCGCGCGTCCTATATGCGCTCTGCCCGTGTTTGCCAGCGTTGCGCCGTCTTTCTGCGACAATATATCGGCTTCGGAAATGTTAAATCCGTTCTCGCGCGCAAGCTCAAGCGCCTTTTTATTTCTTTTTTCGCGCGAACTGCGCAGTTCTTTTAAAATCCCCACAAATTCTTTGTCGTTTTCATTAACAAACAGCCCTAATATATGCATCTCTTTTTTATATTTGGCGCTTATTTCCACGCCGCTTACGCCTGCAATACCAAGACGAGCGCACTCGTCCAAAAACTCGTCTATTCCGCCGACCGTATCGTGGTCTGTGAGCGCGGCGGCTGTAAGTCCCGCTTTCTTTGCCGCCCTCGCAACTTCTACCGGAGAAAGCGTACCGTCCGACGCAAAAGAATGTGTGTGTAAATCAATCATTTATTTATCTCCGATTAAATCGTTAAGCTCGTCCATAAAAGCGTTTATATCTTTAAACCGCTTATAAACTGCGGCAAAACGCACATACGCAACTTCGTCAAGCCTTTTAAGTTTTTTCATCACAAGCTCGCCTATATCCGAGCTATCCACCTCGCGCACCATAGACTGGTAAAGCTCGGCTTCAATGTCGTCTGCAATGGCCTCCATCTGCGCAAGCGAAATAGGCCGTTTTTCGCAGGCACGCATAATTCCGCCCAAAATCTTGCTTCTATCATACTGCTGACGCGATTTGTCTTTTTTTATAACTGCCAAAGACAGAGTTTCAAGCTTTTCATATGTCGTGAACCGTTTTGTACACTTCATACATTCGCGGCGCCGGCGTATTGCCGTTCCGTCGTCGGTAGGGCGCGAATCTATAACCTTGCTTTCTCCGTAGGCGCAATAGGGGCATCTCATGGGTAACACTTCCTCTTTTTTTATTCGCGCTTATTATATATCAAACTTGCATATTTTTCAAGAAGTAATGCTCTTATTTTCTAAAAATTCCTGCATTTGCACCAATACAATATCCTCCCCAACGCACACGATTTTATCCCATGGAATAACATAATCCCTTTTTTTGAAAAGACGGCTGAATATTCCGCGCCGCGCAGGTATAATTATAGAACGTATATTTCCCGTATCAAAATCAATGTCAACGTCGTATATGTAACCCAGCCGCTGAGCGCCGCAAACGTTTATAACCTCTTTCTGACGCAAATCACAAGCGCGTATCATATAATCACCATAGCCTTTCCGCCCGCATATGGCACTTAAAAATTCTAACACCTTACCGCGGGCAGGCAATGCGTTAAACGGCGATTTTTCCTTTAATCACCTTGATATATACTTATGCCGAACAAATTATTTTTATAATTGTATTCAATAAGAAAACAACAAAATAAATAAGCGCTTAATATGACGTTGTGTTTTTTCAGTTTATAAAAAATTGCATTTTAAATGTAACTTAATAGTAATAATCTATATCTTCGAAAATAAAAACAAATCTAATCATTAAAACAGGCAGATTTTATTTTGCATTTCTTCTTTTGTCAAAACGCGTTATAACAATATTGAATCAAACAATCTTTATTTTCTAATTTTTAATATAACATGCATGATAATGGATATATCTTTTAGTATATTTTTTTGTTTTTTCATTTTGATAACGCCTTTTGGAGTCTATCAGCAAAAATTTTTTATTATAAATATCGCTTTAATTACCCATACTATGGAAGCGGCTGTACACCTCTGCCAATCTCCCAAATCAGACATTTTATATTTATTGTCTATTGCCAATACTTTCAAAGAGTGGTATAATTCTTTACAAATGGGGGATTTTGATATGTCAGACAAGCATAAGCTGCATAAATCTCTTTCCGCGCTGACCATGCTTTCTCAGCTCGGGCTGTCAATCGCCTTACCGATTGTGCTCTGCGCAATGGCGGGAGTATGGCTTAAAGACAAATTCGGTATCGGAAACTGGATTGTTATTGCCGCAATACTTATAGGCGTAGGCAGCGGTTTTTGCAGCATGATTAAATTTATAAAAATTATTCAAAAAAGAATAGACGAGGAAAAGGAGGAAAAAGACGATGTTTCTTCCCGAGGTTAAAAAGCAGATTGTTCAGATTGCTCTCGGCGCGCTTATTCTCAGCGGAGCTGAGCTTTTGGTATATCTGATAATACGCCGGATGAGCCTGAGCGTGCTTCTCGGGACGCTTTACGGCTGCGCGTTCACGGTTTTAAGCTTTATTCTGCTTGCGTATTTTGTGCAGAAGGCGGTGGACAAAAGCGAAAACGGAGCCAAAGCATATATGTCCGGCGCTTACACGCTGAGGCTCCTGCTGACGGCGGCTATGGTTATTGCGGCATTTAAAATTCCGCAGATTAACTGGCTTGCGGCTGTTATACCGCTCCTTTTCCCGAGACTTATAATTATGGTTTTAAATTTAAAAGGCAAAATACGCCCTGATAAGGAGGTTCAGTCATGAACGGTCCGCAGATATATTTCACAATACCCGTGCTCGGCGGTATTCCGATAACCGAGACAATAGTGAACACATGGATTTTAATAGCGTTTATAACGACAGTATGCATTTTTCTGACTCGCGGCATGAAAATAATTCCTACGGGCCGCCGTCAGCAAATAGCGGAAAAGCTTGTGACTATGCTTTATAATCTCGTCGAAGAGGTTATGGGCAAAAAATATATTAAATTTGCGCCCTACATAGGCGCGCTGTTTACAATATCAATTCTCGGAAGCCTGTCGTCGCTGACGGGAATGCGGCCTATCACCGCAGACCTGTCGACCACGCTCGGCTGGGCTTTAGTTACGTTTGTTATGGTTCAGGTGAACAACATACGCGCGCACGGCGTAGGCGGGTGGCTTAAGTCGTTTACTCAGCCCGTTGTTATGACGCCTTTAAATATCATAAGCGAAATTGCAAACCCGATTTCCATGTCTTTTCGTCATTTCGGAAACATCGCGGCGGGCATGGTTATAACCTCGCTTATATACACTGCGCTGGCGTCTTTAAGCTCGTTTGTTCTGCAAATAGTGCCGTCGGTATTTATTCAGTCAATACCGATTTTTCAGGCGGGTCTGCCGGCAATTTTGTCGATATACTTTGACCTTTTCACAAGCTTTTTGCAGGCGTACATCTTCTGTATGCTGACTATGGTGTTTGTTCAGAGCGCGGGAGAATAAAAACAAAGCAAGCTTTCGCGGAGCCGCGGGCTTCGCAACTATATAAAACAAGATAACACAAGGAGGACTTTATCATGGAAAAAGCGATTATTTTAGCAGCGTCGGCTATCGGCGCGGGACTTGCGATGATTGCGGGCGTGGGCCCGGGTATCGGTCAGGGCTTTGCGGCAGGCAAAGCGGCGGAGGCAGTCGGCAGACAGCCCGAGGCTAAGGGCGATATAACGTCGACAATGCTGTTTGGCTGCGCGGTTGCGGAGTCAACAGGTATATACGGTCTTGTTGTGGCGCTGATTCTGCTGTTTGCAAATCCGCTTATCGGTATGCTTTAATAAAGGAAGTGCATAAATAATGGGAGAATATCTTTCTTTTGTAGATATTAATACATGGGAGCTTATTTTTACATGGGTAAATCTTTTGATATTATTTTTGCTCATGAAAAAGTTTCTTTTCAAGCCCGTCCGCGCTATTCTTGACAAGCGCGAGGAGGAGGTTCGCAAAATGTATGACGACGCGGAGGCGGCAAAGACAGACGCCGCCGCGCTTGAAGCGCAGTACAGCGAAAAGCTTGCCGGCGCGCAGCAGGAGGCGCGGGAGATTGTCGAAGCGGCAAGACGGCGCGCAGCGGAACAAAGCGGCGAGATTGTGAGCGAGGCTCGCAATAAGGCTGCGGATTTGCTCCAAAAAGCGAACGTGCAAATTGAAAGCGAGCGCAAGGACGCCGTAAACGAAATAAAATCCGAGCTTTCGTCCATTGCCGTTGATATTGCCGGAAAGGTGATTGAGCGGGACATAAATGAAAAAGACCATGAAAAGCTTATACAGGAATTTATAGACGGGATTGGTGAAGCGTCATGAACGATTATATTCGTATTTACACCGACGCTGTTTATTCGCTTGCTAAAGAAGAGGATATGCTCGGTCAGTTTTTAAACGACATGCGCGCGGTACGCGATATTTTAAACGAATATCCCGAATATACGGCTCTTGCGGACGCTCCGACAGTGGAAACAGGCGAACGAATCGAGCTTTTGGATAAAGCGTTTAGCGGTCAGGTTTCGGCATATGTGCTTAACTTCATGAAAGTGCTTGCCGAAAAACGGCGGATGCATATGTTTGAACAATGCTTCGACGCGTTTTCCGCGCGCTATAACGAGGAATACAATATCGTACATGTTCAGGCGATTACCGCCGCGGCTCTTTCTGAAAAGATGACCGACGTCCTTAAAGAAAAGCTCGCGTCGACTCTCGGCAAAACTGTTATTTTAACCAATACGGTCGACCCCGCCTGCATGGGCGGAATTATTCTGCGATATGAGAACAAACAGATTGACGGCAGCGTGAGAGCGCGTTTGGAAACGCTCAGAAATCAATTAACTTCTGCCATCATATAGAAAGACGGTGAAATCATGCCACTAAAACCCGAAGAAATCAGTCTGGTTATAAAAAATCAAATTAAGAATTATGAAAATAAAACCAAGCTTGACGAAACAGGCTATGTAATTGAAGTCGGCGACGGCATAGCGCACGTTTACGGGCTTGATAACTGTATGTCAAACGAGCTTGTAGAGTTTCCGAACGGCGAAATGGGAATGGCTCTCAATCTGGAGGAAAGCTCCGTCAGCGTTGTTATTCTCGGTTCCGACCGCGAAATTAAAGAGGGCGATATTGTTAAACGCACAGGCTCGGTCGTTTCCGTTCCTGTGGGCGACGGACTTATAGGGCGCGTTGTCGACGCGCTCGGTCAGCCTGTGGACGACAAGGGGACTATAGAAGCAAAAGAAATCGTCCCGATTGAAACAAGCGCGCCGCCTATTTTGGCGAGGTCTCCCGTTAAACGTCCTTTGCAGACAGGCATTAAGGCTATAGACTCAATGATACCTATAGGCAAGGGGCAGCGCGAGCTTATTATAGGCGACAGACAAACAGGTAAAACCGTTATCGTTACGGACACCATCATAAATCAAAAAGACAAAAACGTTATTTGCATATACGTTGCAATCGGACAAAAGCGTTCTACCGTCGCGCAGATACAGGACACGCTCGCGAAAAACGGAGCTATGGATTATTCAATTATTGTTTCGGCAACCGCGTCTGAAACCGCTCCGCTCCAGTATATTGCGCCATATTCCGGCTGCGCGATAGCGGAATATTTTATGCGCAAGGGGCGCGACGTTTTGATAGTATACGACGATTTATCAAAGCACGCGGTCGCATACCGCGCGCTATCGCTGCTTATCCGCCGTCCTTCGGGACGAGAGGCGTATCCGGGAGACGTTTTCTATCTGCATTCAAGGCTTTTAGAGCGCGCGGCTCAGCTTTCGCCCGAAAACGGAGGAGGCTCGATAACGGCTCTGCCTATTATTGAAACGCAAGCCGGCGACGTGTCGGCATATATTCCGACAAACGTTATCTCAATTACAGACGGTCAGATATTTCTTGAATCCGAGCTGTTTAACAGCGGCGTTATGCCTGCCGTAAACCCGGGTATTTCAGTGTCGCGAGTTGGCGGCAACGCTCAGATTAAAGCTATGAAAAAGGTGTCGGGTACGTTGAAGCTTTCTTATTCTCAATACCGAGAGCTTGAATCGTTCGCGCAGTTCGGCTCAGACCTTGACGATGACACGAAAAAGCGGCTTGCTCAGGGCGAGCGTATCGTTGAGGTATTAAAGCAGCCCGGCAATTCGCCCATTCCCGTGGAGCTTCAGGTTGTGATTATATACGCTGTAATAAACAATCTTCTCGCGGATATTGAGGTTTCCGATATACAGAATTTTCAAGACGGTTTATTTGATTTTATAACCACGCACAGAAGCGAAATAACAAAGGAAATTGTTGAAACAGGAGATTTGTCAAAGGAAAATTCCGAACGGCTCGAAGC
>CATJNN010000185.1 GCA_949742185.1 uncultured Clostridia bacterium
AAACAGGAGAATTTTTTATTGTTTATATAAGTAAAGTGTGTTATAATAAAAAATAATTAACCAATATCAGAAAATTATAGTTATACATACAAAAGAGATTTTATACAGACTGGGAGAAGTGTTCGGTGAAATTATATGATAAACTGAAAATATGGGAGCGCATTAAAACTGCCGCGGCAGCCGCGGGGGGCTTTTTTGTGAAGCTGTATTTGATAATTTATGCCGCATTTTCTAATTTAAAAGTTAAAGATATGTTCAGCCGTTTTGCGGCACGGTGCGGAAAATTAAAAAATATAAAGTTTCCGCGTGTTAGTTTTAATAAGATTCGTATACCACATATAAAATGGAAGAAGATTCAAAAACCTCATATTAATTTTAGAAATATTCATATGCCGAGTATACGGTTTAAAAGTAGAATCAGAATATTGCATATTATTGTATTTGCAGGACTTGCGGCTGGTGTGATATGGTCGGTTGTTTTATTTGTTTTTTTGATTGGAAATACAAATGACGGAGCGATAGCTTTATGTTCGGCATTAATGTCGTTTTTTGCATGCGCGCTGTTTTATATAGCGGTAAACGCTCTTTTAAAAAACTATCCGTCGCCGCAGCTTCGGTATTTCATTTTTGCGGTGTTTGCTGTTGCAATTTATTCTTTTGTTGCTTTGCGGACGCCGTACAGTCCCGCGCATGACTCCTATGATATGTCGGGATTTTTAAGTCAGGTATTAAAAGGCGAGGGGTTCAGCCCATATGCACGCGCCTATCTTTCTTTCACAGCGACAAACAAAATAACTCTTTTCATTTATTCGCCTATGGTGTTAAAGCTGCAGAGCGTGCAGGATGGAACACAGGCTCTTAATTATATATTTATTCTTGCGGCTATGTTTCTAATAAGCGGTTCTGCATGGCGTATGTTCGGCGAAAAAGCAGGGGAGCTTTCAATGCTCGTTATGATACCTTTTGTGCCTTATATTATGTTGACTGGACCTTATATTTATCCGCCGTCGATTTTTATATCTGCGCTGGCTATGTTTTTTTATCAGGGGAAAAAGCCATTATCAAAAATCACAGCATATATTGCGTTCGGCATTTTATACATTTTAAGACCGACTGCGCTTGGATTTATGATTGTGTATCTCATTGTTTATGGAATATTGTCCTGGAAGAATAAAAAAACGAGGTTTAAGGTAATTGAGAGTATATCTTTGCTTTTTGTGTTTTGTGTGCTTGTCAACACGGCTGCGGGAAGCTGGCTTTATTCGAGCGGACGTTATCCCTATCCCAAGCTTGTAACTTCCGCCCGTCCGTGGACTTCAGAGCTGGGGACGCGTATGCAGGGCACAGAAACCGGAAAATGCACATATTCGGCATACAGCAAATATTTTGACAGCGTTTCAACTCAGTTTCATCGTCTTTGGGAATTATATGAACGTGGAAATTCTGAAGACATCGAGCAGATTGAGTTTATTCATAAGCAGATTGATAAAGAAATAAAGTGGCGGACAAAGAATACTGTACTTGACAGCAGCGCTCATATACGTGAATTTATTTTTACAAAGTATAAAAATCTTTTTGGCGATGAATATAAGCCGTATTATTATATGACGAATATTTCCAGCGATGATTTTGGAAAAAATCTTTCAAAAAACTATGAACGGCGATATTTTATGTATGAGAATATTATGCTTATATGCGTGTCAGGAGGGACAGCGGCTATATGTATGCTTGCGGCGTATATGCTTTTTCGCAGAAAACGTATTCCGGACGAGCTTCGTAAAGCTATTGCGCTGGCTGCCGGTATTATAGCGGTATTTATTGTTTTCATTTTAATGACGGAGGTGGGTAAACGGCTTATTTTTGATGTGTTTACGCCAATGCTTCTGCTTATATGCTATATAGGAGCGTTGATAACGCGTGCGATTCAATATAAGGTGCAGCCCAAGCGCGTCTCTGCCGCGGCCGTATTCCTTAGCGCATCAATGATTTTTGCGGGCGGCGTTCAGTGGTTGTATAATCTGCATAATATGAGCGAAATGCGCGATGTTAGAATACAGTATGTAAACAGACATATAAGGCTTGTATTTCCAAAGGAAGTGCGCGGTTTTTACCGAATCTGGGAGGAGGATAAGGATGCGCCGGGCGAGGGAAAAACTCAGTTTTTACAAGGAAAAACGTCGGTTATATTAAATGCGGGTAAGTTTGACAGGAATGAAATTGAGCTTAGACTTCCGAATGGCGATATTTATATGATTACGAATCTGAGGGAATATTGATATCTAATTCAGAATATAGTTATGTGTACAAACTAAAAGATGAGGTGATGCAATGATATATATGATTTCACTGTTTATGCTTGCATTGGGGCTGGCTATGGACGCGTTTTCGGTAGCCGTGACGGATGGCGTTATGGTTCCTGATTTAAAGCTTCGGGGCGCGCTGAAAATAGGCGCATATTTTGGCGTGTTTCAAGCTGTTATGCCATGTATAGGATATTTTCTTGGTGTGGGACTTATAAGGTATATAGAAAGTATAGACCATTGGATTGCGTTTATATTGCTGCTTATTATTGGAGTTAATATGATACGCGAGGCGTTTAAAAACGACGATAGTGAAGAAAATTCGCCGCCTAAAGACCCTCTTGGAAATAAGACTCTTTTTATACTTGCGGTTGCAACAAGTATTGACGCGCTTGCAGCGGGAGTTACGCTTATTACTATGCCTCAGTCTATAATGGTATCGGCGTTAGTGATAGGAACAGTATCGTTTGTGCTTTCGGTAGCGGGAGTTTATATAGGGAAAAAATGCGGTGATTTATTTGGGAATAAGGCGCAGGTTGCGGGTGGTATAGTTTTAATTTTGATTGGAACAAAGATATTAGCCGAACACTTGTTTTTTTGAATAGGTTAATGATATAGAATTAGTTTAAAACAAACGAAGAAGAGGTATTTATGAAAAAGGCGCTTGTATTTGGGTCGGTAAATATTGATTATATCTATGACGTCGACCATTTTGTCGAGGCGGGGGAAACATTGTCAGGTCTTAATATGACCATAACGGCCGGAGGAAAGGGGCAAAATCAGGCTATTGCGCTTGCCAGAGCCGGCGTACATACATATCATGCCGGACGAGTGGGAAAAGACGGTATATTTCTTGTCGATAATATGCATGAGAACGGCGTATTCTGCATGACCGATAAGACTGCCGAACATACAGGCACAGCCGTTATTCAGAGAGATAAAAACGGGCAAAACTGTATTTTGCTGTATTCAGGAGCTAATCATGAAATAGAAAGTCAATATATAAACGATGTGCTGGGCAGTTTTGAGCAGGGGGATTTAGTTTTGCTCCAGAATGAAATTAATGTTAACGCAGAAATAATTGATAGAGCGTATGAGAGTAAAATGACAATAATATTTAATCCGTCGCCGTGCAACGAGGATATTTATAGATGTGATTTGTCAAAAGTTGATATGTTTTTTATTAATGAAATTGAAGGAAAGATGCTTACAGGCAAAACAGAGCCGGATGAGATTTTAAACGAAATGGTACGCCGTTATCCAGACAGTCGCATTATTCTTACGCTTGGCGGGGCGGGGAGCAGATATGCGCATAAAAATACGCGCATAAGTCAAAGCGCGTATAAGAGCCGCGTTACAGATACAACTGCGGCCGGAGACACATTCACAGGATATTTTATTGGAGCGGTTTTGCGCG
>CATJNN010000186.1 GCA_949742185.1 uncultured Clostridia bacterium
ATACTGTAAAAGACTTATTTATCAATATAGGTTACTCATAAAGAAATTTGAGAAACTGTTGCCATATGTCTGATGTTCTATGATTGCTTTTCTAATTTATGTATTCGTATATACGGCAGCTAATCCGTAACCGAATTTGCCCGTCTGTACCTCGTCAAGAATATCACCAAATAGATTGGGGTATGATGTTCTTATAAGAATGTACGGCACAACATTCTATAAATATTACAAAAAAAATAAGAGGACTGCTAAGAATTTCTGAGAAATATAATCTGATTTTCTTTGTTAAAAATAGTGTTTTAGGTAAAAATTGAAAGTTAACACTTGTATGTGAGCAGGAGAAATTTTGATTTTGAGATAGTATAGTTGTATTAGATGTGTGAGTTATACGGCGGTTGACTTGAAATGAATATATAGTTATGTTATACTTTATATAATTCAGCGTGTCTCCGAGAGGATAATATAATGTTTGAGCTAAATTCGATATATACCCCCATAACAGCGCTTCCTAATGTGAGAAACAATGCCTATACTGAAATTGCTCCATGTGTAGCTTTAAGACCCTATATCAGGTGTTTTTGGGGTACGGTTTATCAAGTAAAAAATTCTGAAATGCTAAGCAGACCCATTATTCCCGATACCTGTATGGACATTATTTTCAATGTAAATCATACGCAGAATACTTATACCGGAAAATTCTGCGCATTAGATGAACATTCATATCATTCGCGTGTCGTCAACAACAACGACAGAGTTGAGGTTTTTGGCATACGCTTTTACGCTTGGTCTCCCGTATTGTTTTCCGATTGCCCGATAAATAATGATAAACCATATATTGATGTTGACGATATATTTCACGGATTGAAAAAAGAATTTGAGCCGATTTTATTTGATATAAATTCCCTGATGGATAAAATTGCGGCGGCGGAAAAAATCCTTATAAAAAGGTTAGATGAAAATAAACTGAATAACGATATTATGAACGGATTATTTTTTATTATTAAGAATCACGGGAATATAAAAATATCGGATATATCTTCTTACACCGGCGTATCAAAAAGAACATTGGAAAGAATTTTCAAAAGAAATACGGGAATATCACCCAAAACTATACAAGCTCTTATAAGATATCAGCTTTTGTGGCAAGATATATATTTACATAGGGGCTTTGATGTTTTTGACGCTGTGTTAAAATACGGTTATTTCGACCAATCTCATTTACTGAATGATTTTAAGCAAAAACATTCTATGACGCCTAAAGAAGCACTGGATTTTTCTTTGCGGTAATGTCGTTTTTTTACAATACAATACAACTCTTTTCCGATATGATAAAAAACGGAAGGAGTTTTTTTATGAATAAAGAAATGACAGCATACCGTGGTATATATTGCGAGAAGTGTGAATGGAAAGAATAGGTGAATTGTAAAGGCTGTAAAGCAAATCAAGGCAATATGTTTTGGGATGAATGTGATAAGGATAAATGCTGGATTGAAAAACATTTTGAGCATTTAGGAGGATGTGTGCAAATGCCATGCAATAAGCTGGCGGCATTATTTGCCGACTCCAAACAGGCGATAATGGGTCAGGATTCAGCAATATTAAAAATTGGGCTGAAAACAAATAGGATTTGCAAGCAATCTAATGATAAAAAATATTATATAAGTGAGGATAATAAAATGGTGCATTTAGTGTATTGCGATAACGCGGGAAAAAAAGGTGAAAAAGTATTGGATAAGATTTTAGCGGGAACAAAGACAATGGTTGCGCGCGGAGCGGCAGGAAGAAAAATCCCTCACAGTAGGGTTTATGAGGGAGAGCGTCTGTATTTCATGGAAAAAG
>CATJNN010000187.1 GCA_949742185.1 uncultured Clostridia bacterium
CGCCGCAGACCGATATATATGCTTGTTATGTTTTTTCATGCAGGTTTTCTGCTTTTTATGTTTTTTGGCGGTTTTGTTATCGAAAAGCTTTTGGCGGATTACGGCGCGCTATATGCAGGATATAAATTTGCGCTGTCTATAGATTTCAAGCTTATTTTTAGGTATTTCGGTATAATTCCGCTCGCGCTTATTGCGGCGGGCGCGGTATGGGCAGCCGTAAAGCGCGATAAACGCATATATATGATATTTATTCAGATAATATTGTGTTTTGCGATGTTTATCAGAACTCAGACGCATGGTCAGCAGCATTTGCTTTTGTATATACCCGCGCTTGTTTCTCTTGCGGTAATTGCGTTGGAGCGAATTCCGGCAAAAGCTTTGACTGCGGTGTTGGCGGCGGCGGCAGTGCTGTCTGCAAACACGCTGGTTGACCGTCCTCAGCCTGCGTCTTTGTCTGAGATAAAATCGTATGCGGCGGTGCCGTCGTTTGCCATGCGTCCGAAAACGCGCGGTGACGTTAAACAGATATTTGCGCTTAAAGCGTACCTTGACACGCTTGCAGAGAAAGGCGGGAAAGTAGGAGTGATTGCTTCTTCGCTTTTATTTAATAAGGATGTTTTGGAGAATGCGGAAATGTCCTTTAATATAGAAGACGACGCGCCGGATAATTATTTTATCGAGCTTCCGGCGGTGGACAGCCGCGATACGGACTTGTCGGCGTTTTATGAGGCGGATTATATTGTCACGGCAGACCCTGTACAGACTCATCTTGCGCCTGAAAATCAGCGTGTGGTGACTGTGCCTTGTCAGAGTTTTGCGGAGGGAGTCGACATAGCCGAAGCGTTTGAGATGCTGGAAGCTGAATTTAAAGTGGGTAATATTAAGGTGAATATATATAAACGTGTGAGGGAGAATACGGAGGAGGAAAAGCGCGTGTTTGAAAATAAAATAATGTTAACATAAAGTTTACAGGATATACAATATAGGTTATTGACGGCGGAGGTGCGCGGTGATAAAATAATGTTAATTTTATGAAAGGCAGTGATATAATTGGGGACACGTTTTTGCATGTACTGCGGCAGGCAGCTCGCCGACGGAGAAAAATGCTCGTGTGTGCAAAGCGCGGCGGCAAAGCATAACACGCATAATTCAGATGAAACAAAAACAACGTATAATCCGCAGGAGAAAAAACAGAAGAAATATAAAAGCTCGCGTTTTCGTGAACGCTGGAATAATGCATATCGTACAGTGCAAAGTCAAACAAAAGGTCAGAGTGTGTTTAAAGGATTTTTCTCAATTATCGGGCAATGCCTGTTAGACCCGGCGTATATTTCCTCAAACGCCGGCAGGCTTTCTGTTCCCATAATTGTGCTGTTAGCCGCGGCACAGGGGCTTATACTATCGGTTATAGCCTTACTGACGGCAGGAGTTGCCGGTCGCGGATTGATACCGATGATAAAAAATATTTTGGGTTTTCGCGGTATATCAGGCTGGCGCGCCGTGGGAGCCGTCGCGGCAGGCGGGATTGCAGGAGCGTTTGTATATGCGGGAGCGCTTGCCCTTTTGTCATTTTTACTTTATGCAATAGGTAAATGGATATTCAGGCGGGCAGTTACGTTTTGGGAAATTGCTTCAGCGGTTGCGGTGTGCGGAATACCGATAATGATTATAGGGGTTTTTGGAATTGTGTTTACAATATTTTCTGCGCCTATAATGGCACTGCTGATTTTATGCGTATTTTTGTTTGAATTTGTTATGCTGTGCGGTGCGATGCAGGCTGTTTGGGGCGTTACGAAATCAAAGTCTATGTATATGACAGCGGCAGGACTGTTCTTTTTCCTGTGTGTATGCTATAACATAATAAGACTTTTTATTTAGAAAAGTTATACGGAGAGTATACGATAATGAAGATTAGCGGCAAGAATAAAAGATGGAGAAGAGCATGATTTTGAAAAGAATTTGCGTTCTGTTTTTGAATGTGCCCTACTTATCTGGGATATTTTGACGGAGTGATTTGTAAATTTTCTCAAACATTATTAAAATATTTAGAGGGTATAAAAGAATTTTATAAGAAACATGTTCTCCATACCGCAAATGATTATAATAGCTTTGAAGATGCGTTTGGTGTGCATAGTAACGCGTCGGGTTCTGGTGCCGCAGTACAGAGCGCGGCCGGCGCAGTGAATTTTCATGTGAGAGAACAACCGAGTTGTTTGAAGAAGTATACGGTTAGTGGTTAAATGGAAACAAATATGCGGTGATGAAATAGAGTGTTTTGGAGAAGAAACTCTGAAAAATTGCAGTATCATTATAAAGTACGTAAGAAACAGCAATGTTAAAAAGTACAAAAAATAAAAACAAATCGGGGAATTGACGCCCCGATTTGTTTTTGTTGTTTGCTTTGAAACGCAGTTAATTAAAAAAACGCTTACGCTGCGCAGTGTTTTTTTTATAAAAAACTATTTCGGCAAAACAGATGAGATTAAATATACTTTTGCAATTAAAATCGTTATTTAAAATAAGCGGTCAAAGGAAGCGGCAAAAATACAGAGGCGTTCAATACACTGATAGATTTTAATTAATCTATATCTTCCGGCGGCGCTGTCAGAAACAATTTTTGATAATATAAAAATGTAAAAATAATAGAAATCCGCTGTTTACTGCGGATTTCTATATGAATTCATTATTTGCTTTTACAGTCGATTGCCGCTTTGATAAATGCAGAAAATACGGGATGCGCATGGTTTGGACGGGATTTAAACTCCGGATGGAACTGTACCCCGAGATACCATGGATGCGACGGCAATTCAACAATTTCGGCAAGTCTGTCGTCCGGCGACTGACCGGAGATAATAAGCCCTTTTTCAATAAAGTCTTTTTTATATTGATTGTTGAATTCATAACGATGGCGATGACGCTCGTAAACTAAATCTTCGCCGTATATACTGCGGGCAAGAGTGTCCGCGCCGAGTTTGCACGGATACAAACCAAGACGCATTGTGCCGCCGAGATTCTCAACGTCTTTTTGCTCCGGCATAAGGTCAATTACAGGATATTTTGTGTCGGGATTTAGCTCTGAGCTGTTCGCATCTTTAAAGCCGAGCACATTTCTTGCATATTCAATGACTGCAATTTGCATACCGAGGCATATGCCAAGGTATGGAATTTTATTTTCGCGCGCATATTGAGCCGCAAGAACTTTGCCCTCAATTCCGCGGTCGCCGAAGCCGCCGGGAACAAGAATTCCATCTGAGCCGGCGAGCAGCTTATCCACTGTCTTAGCTGTGACTTCTTCGGAATCAATCCAGTTTATATTCACGTTTGAAAAGTTTTTTATGCCGCCGTGCTTTAAAGCCTCGACAATGCTTATATAGGCGTCGTGCAAGGAAACATATTTGCCCACCAGAGAAATTGTGACTGGTTTTTTGTCGTCTGTCATAAGCTTTTTGACGGTATCTACCATTTGCGTCCATGATTCCAGATTTGGCTTTGTGTTATTTAAACCGAGCCTTTTGCATACAATTTGCGCGAAGCCTTCGGCTTCAAGAGCGAGAGGCACTTCATACAATGTGTCAAGGTCAAGATTTTGGATAACGCATTCTGCCGGAATATTGCAGAAAAGACCGATTTTATCCTTTAAGCCGTCTTCAAGCGGTTTTCCGGTGCGGCACACAATAACATCCGGCTGTATGCCAAGGCTTAAAAGCTCCTTTGCGCTATGCTGCGTCGGCTTTGTTTTCTGCTCGCCCGACGAACCGAGATACGGGACAAGCGTTAAATGTATGTACATGCAGTTATCGCGCCCAACCTCTGTTGCAACCTGACGAATTGCTTCAAGGAACGGCGTGCTTTCGATATCTCCGACAGTGCCGCCGATTTCAGTTATCACAATATCAGTAGACTGCGATTTTCCGAGACGATATACCCTTTCTTTAATTTCATTTGTTATATGCGGAATGACCTGAACAGTACGTCCTTCATAATCTCCGCGGCGTTCCTTTGTGATGACCGACCAGTATATTTTTCCTGTGGTCACATTGGAATTTACGCTAAGGTTTTCATCTATGAAGCGTTCGTAATGACCGAGGTCAAGGTCGGTTTCCGCGCCGTCGTCGGTAACGAACACCTCGCCGTGCTGATACGGGCTCATTGTACCGGGGTCCATGTTTATGTACGGGTCGAATTTCTGCATGGTTACACTGTAGCCGCGAGCTTTTAAAAGCCTACCGAGCGACGCGGCTGTTATGCCTTTCCCAAGCCCCGAAACAACACCGCCTGTTACGAAAATATATTTGACAGACATTATTTTTTCCTCCGTTTATTATAAATTTTACTTTCTGTATTTTTCCACAAACCGTTTTATTCTCACTAAGGCTTCCTCAATATTTTCAACCGAATACGCATATGAACATCGTATAAATCCTTCGCCGCATTCGCCGAACGCCGTTCCGGGCACAACCGCAACCTTTTCCTCACGAAGAAGTTTTTCGCAGAACTCCTCGCTTGTGAAGCCTGTAGATTTTATGCATGGAAAAACATAAAAGGCGCCGAGCGGTTCAAAGCATGAAAGTCCCATTTCTCTGAATCCATCTACAATATATCTGCGTCTGCGGTTATATTCTCCGCACATATATTCTACGTCTTCATCGCAGGCGCGCAGGGCTTCAACGGCTGCGTACTGGCTTGTTGTAGGCGCGCTCATTATGCAGTATTGATGTATTTTTGTCATCTGTTTAATGATTTCTTTTGGACCAACGGCATATCCAAGTCTCCAGCCGGTCATGGCAAAGGTTTTTGAAAAACCTCCGACGACTACTGTACGTTCCCGCATCCCCTCGATAGCTGAAAAAGGCGTGTGAGGTTCGTCATCGTAGCGCAGTTCACCGTAGATTTCATCGGAAAGCACTAAGATATCCGTTCCTCGCAAAACTTCGGCAATAGCCTCCAAATCAGCGCGCGACATAACGCCGCCCGTGGGGTTGTTTGGAAAAGGCAGAATAAGAAGCTTTGTCTTATCTGTAATTTTTGACCGCAGCTGTTCGGGAGTGAGACGGAAATTGTCTTCCTCTTTTGTTTCAATCGGTACAGGAACTCCGCCGACAAGCGTAGCGCACGGTTTATAGCACACAAACGACGGTTCCGGAATAAGCACTTCATCGCCCGGATTAACGACGCAGCGAATCATTAAATCTATTGCTTCGCTGCCGCCGACAGTTACTAAAACCTCGTCCTTGCAGTTATAATCCACGCCATATTTGCGGCTCATGTAACTGCATATCTCCTGACGAAGCTCCATAAGTCCTGCATTTGCCGTGTAGTGAGTGCGTCCTTTTTCAAGAGAGTATATACCCGCCTCGCGGATTGACCAAGGAGTTGTGAAATCCGGCTCGCCGACACCCAAAGAAATCGCGTCCTTCATCTCCGCGACAATATCGAAAAATTTTCTTATCCCCGACGGCGGAATACTGCAAACGACCGGGGACAGCAGATTATCGTAGTTCATAACGTTATCACCTGTCTGTTGTCTTCCTCTTTATCGTTAAAGACAATGCCTTCCTCTTTGTATTTTCTAAGAACAAAATGGGTGGTTGTGCTGATTACCGAATCCATTGGAGCAAGTTTCTGCGCCACGAACAGCGCAACGTCTTTCATGGATTTACCTTCAATAGTGACTGCAAGGTCGTATCCGCCGGACATGAGATACAGCGATTTTACCTGCGGATATTTGTATATGCGCTCTGCAAATGTGTCGAAACCCTGCCCGCGCTGAGGAGTTATGCGGATTTCAATCAGGGCGGTAACTATATCGCGGTCTGTTTTGTCCCAGTCGATGAGAGTTTTATATCCGACTATAACATGCTCTTTTTCAAGTCCTGTGATTTCGGCGGCGACTTCAGCCTCCGTTTTGCCGAGCATTTTGGCGACTTGGGCGTTGGTAAGCTTGCCGCCGTGGTTATCAAGAATGTCAAGAATTTCATTCATAATGTTACCTCCTTGATTTTTATTTTCTATGAGTTTAATTGTAAAAACATACTATTAAATAATTATATCATACATTGTTTTTATTTTCAAGCCGTCTTGCGCATGGTTTTGTCTTATTTTTAAATTTTTACTCTTGTTTTGCGGATGTATTTATGATAAAATATAAAAAGAGGTTTTGTGCCCATATAAAATTGGACAATAGGAGGCAGCATGAACAGCGCATACATATATCTACAGTTATATCGTCTGTTTGACGAATGCACGCCGGTTGCTGCGGATTGCGGACAGCTCTGCGGAAGCGCGTGCTGCCGCGGAGATGAGGACGATGGAATGTATCTGTTTCCGGGAGAAAGCAGCGTTTATAAACTTCTTTCGCCGGATTGGGTGAGAATTGAACCGTCAGATTTTTGTTATGAATACGCGGGAAAATCATATAATGTACCGATTGCGCTTTGCAAGGGAGAGTGCGACAGATATCAGCGACCGCTTGCATGCCGTATTTTTCCGCTTACTCCGTATATATCAGATGACGGACGCGGAGAAATAAGAATAGACCCGCGCAGCAGGCGCATGTGCCCTATGAGCAGGGTTATGGAGCTTGAGGATTTTGAATTGTCGTTTGTGAGGAATGTTAAAAAAGCGTTTACGCTGCTTGCAAAAAACAAGCAGGTATACGCATTTTTGCAGGAATATACAAAATATCTCAAGGAATTTGAGCGTTTTTTATAAAGTGTGAAGGAAAGGACTCGTTGGGGAATGAACATTGATTTAAAGCCGGACGCAAACTATAAAAAGAAGCTTACTACACGCGGAATCGTATGCTTATCAGGGGCGGGCGCGTTTATATTTCTTTTGATAGCGTTTGTAATATATGCGTGTACGCTTCCAAAGGATACGATTGCATACGGCGTGTATGCAAATGGGATAAGTCTTGGAGGAATGACGCAGGAGCAGTCGGAAAGCGTTTTGTCGGAATGCAGTTTTTATCAGGGGCGAACGATATCCGTTACTGCAGAAGGGCAGAGCGCTAGTATTTCGCCAGAGGAGGTTTCGCTCTCGGCAGATATTGAGGCTACGGCTCAGCGCGCGTTTGGCGTTGGAAAGGACGGGAATTTTTTCTCAAATGCGTTTCGTTGTATGAGCTTAAAATTTAAAAGGTATAATGTGGCGCCTGCTGCGAATGTAAACGTTGAGCGGCTTGACGCATTTCTGCATGATTTTGGAGTGCGGATAAACGGCGAGCTTAAACAGCATGAGGTTGTCGTTGAGAACGACGTGGTACAGATTGTTCCGGGGAAATCGGGGCAGAGCGAAAATGTGGAAAAAGCCCGAAATGATGTGCTTAAACATATAGATAAAAATGTGCTCGAGAATATAGGCGTTAATCTTGAAAAGCAAACACCGGGCGAATTTAGCGCGTCTACATTCCGCGAGTTTGTACACCGCGATGTACAGAATGCATACTATAAAGTGGAGAATAATGAAATTATAGTGGTTCCTGAGGTTTTTGGAATTGATATTGATGAAAATGAAGCGTTGGCAAAGGCTTCGCAGGTTGTTGAGGGCGGAGAGCCTGTTCAAGTGCAGATTATAAGGACAAATCCGACTGTTACTGCGGATTTGCTTCGTGCAAACATATTTACCGGCACGCTTGCTTCATATAGTACAAAATATAATGCAAAAAAGGAGAACAGGTCGCATAATGTCGCATTGGCGGCGCGAAAGATTAACGGAGTTGTTTTGGCGCCGGGCGATGAATTTTCATATAATGATGTAGTTGGCAGAAGAACTGTGGCGAACGGCTTTCTCAATGCTCCTGTTTATGAGAATGGAAAGTCGGTCGACGGGATAGGAGGAGGCGTGTGTCAGGTTAGCACAACGCTGTACAGCGCGGCGCTTTATGCAGATATGGGAATTGTGTCGCGGACCAATCATTCTTTACCGGTTTCTTATGCGCCGCTTGGGCAGGACGCGACTGTAGCGGACGGAGCGATTGATTTTAAATTTAAAAATACTACGGATTATCCGGTGAAAATAGCGGCTTCGGCTGTAAATGGAACTATAACGGTTGAACTTATCGGTACGCCGGTGGGAAATAAGAGCGTCAAGCTTCATCATTCGCTTGTATCCGATACGGCGGCGGGAAAGACCATAGCCTCAACTAAGACGGTTTATGAAAACGGTGTGGTTGTAAGCGAAAAATCTTTGGGGCGCAGTTTTTATAAGAAATCTGAGCCGTCTCCAAGCCCTACCCCTTCTCCGTCGCCGGTTCCGACTGCTGTGCCCGAAGCGCCCGCGCCTCCGTTACAGCCGCCTATATCGCTTGACGGAACAGTTTGATTAAAATAAATGTAAAATAAAGAAAATAAAAGCATAAAAGGAATTGTAACCTTTTATGCTTTTATTTATGTCTTGAAAGAAAATATTTAATTTGTTTTCTTTATCAATAAATTAATTTTACATATCATGTACCAGATTTTTCATCCATCTTTTTGTGTGTATCCGCCATATAACAATAAACGCTTTCAGAAACTCCTCAATCATGGAGCATGCATATACAATTTCAACATCCATATGAAGCAGAATACCCGTTATAAATGTTAGCGGCAGACTCACAAGCCATATACCGCCGGCGTCAATTATAAGACAGGCGAGAGTGTCTCCGCCGCTTCGCAGTGTGCCGACAATCTGCACATAGTTAATGGCGCGGAACGGAATGAACAAGGCGGCGATGAGTATGAGACGCGATGTTGTGTCTATAATGGAAGGCTCCACATTATACAGGCTTAGAAATACAGGGCGGATAAGAAGCATAAGCGCAATGAAAGCTATTCCAAGGCATGGTACAAATACGGTGAAAGTATTGGCATAACGTGTTGCATCAGAGTATTTGTTTTCTCCGAGCCGCCGCCCTATCATAATGCCCGCGCCGTTGCCGAGCCCCTGAAAAAATACGAGCATCATATTTTCGAGCACCTTTGTTATATTAATCGCCGCTGCCGCGTCTGTGGAAAGCCTCCCGAATACTGCGGAATATGCCGCAGTGCCGACCGACCACATGGTTTCATTTCCGATTACAGGCAGGATGGTTTTGAGAAATTTAATCAGAAAGCTTCGGCTTATAGACGTGCAGTGGCGTATTTTCACGCGAAGTATATCGGTTTTAAGATATGAAAAGCCAAGCAGCATAATAAGTTCTGCTGCGCGGGCAATAACCGTGCCGAGCGCGGCTCCTGCGACACCGAGTTTTGGAGCGCCAAATTTTCCGAAAATAAATATATAGTTGCATCCGGCGTTTACAAACAGACAAAGAACGGTCACAATAAGCGGCACGTTTTGCTTGCCGACGGCGCGCAGAGCGAAAGCGAACGATACCGATACAGCCGTTGGTATATAGCTTATGGCAATAACGCGTATATAGCTGCATCCGAGCGCGATTACATTTTCATCATTTGTAAAAAGCCGCATTAGCATTTCAGGACGAAGCAGGGCTAGAAATGTGAAAACTGTTGACACAAACACCGCCATGGCGACATTGAGAGCCACTGATTTTTTTATATTTTCATAATCGCCCTTGCCATAGAACTGGGAGATAAATATGCCGCATCCGGTGCATACTCCGAACAGCATTGTGGCAAGAACAAGAAATATTTGGTTTGCAAACCCAACCGCCGCTATTTCCGAGCTTCCCAAAGATCCTATCATAACGCTGTCTATTGCGTTTAGCATAGTATTTATTAAGTTTTGGAATGCTACAGGCAGAGACAGTGTTATTAATGTTTTAAAAAAACGCCTGTCAAGCGCAAGTGAACGTAACATATGTTCCTCCGTATATTGAATTTCTTCCAAATAGCTTAACATATTAAAATATAAAAATCAAGCATAAAAAATAGATACAGATGAAATTGATTTTTAGAAAAAAATATGTTTGTAAATTAAACTTGAAAAAATAGGGGAATAATGGTATTATAGTGATAAACGTGTTTAGAGCATATTTAGATATTGAAATTAAAGATGGTTTGCAAAAATAAGCAAATGAATTTTAATAAACGCGGGAGGAAAAGAAATGCTCAGATATTATACAGCGGGAGAAACTCACGGTCCGTGTCTGACGGCTATTGTCGAAGGTATGCCGGCGGGAGTGAAAATAGATTTACAGCAGATAAACGGCGAGCTTGCGCGCCGTCAGCGCGGTTACGGACGCGGCGGGCGCATGCTTATTGAAAAGGATACAGCCGAAATTTTATCGGGTGTGCGGGGAGGATATACGCTTGGCAGTCCGATTACTATAAGGGTTGAGAACAGGGACTGGAAAAACTGGGAGAATATAATGGGAGCGGAAAACGCGTCAGATGAGCGCGCTGTAACCTGCCCAAGACCGGGACATGCGGATTTAACCGGAGGCATGAAATATAATCATAAGGATTTGAGAAACGTGCTTGAACGCGCCAGCGCAAGAGAAACAGCAGCAAGAGTTGCGGTCGGCGCGCTGGCGCGTCAGGTGATTGAACCGTTTGGAATAAGAGTAAATTCTCATGTTGTTAGTATAGGACCGATTGAGGATACAGCGGACGCGTTTTCAGAAGGATTTTTTGAACGTGCTGAGAAATCCGATGTGCGTTTTGGAGACGAGGTTGCGGAGAAAAAAGCGAAAGAGTATATTGATAGTGTTAAAGCGGCCGGAGAAAGCTGCGGCGGTGTGGTTGAAGTAATTGCATGCGGCGTTCCGGCGGGGCTTGGCAGCTATGTTCATTACGACCGCAAGCTCGACGCGGCTTTGGCGTTTGCGCTTATGAGCATACAGGCAATAAAGGGCGTGCAGATTGGCATGGGATTTGAAGCTGCGCGGACAGAGGGCTCTCGTGTGCACGACGAGATTTTATATAACGGTGGTTTTTTGCGCGGGACGAACAATGCGGGAGGTATTGAGGGGGGCATGTCAAACGGCCAGCCGATTATTGTACGCGCGGCAATGAAGCCGATACCCACGCTCTATAATCCGCTGTCTACCGTGGATTTAACGGATAAATCGAAAAAAGAAGCTACGGTTGAGAGATCGGACGTGTGCGCTGTTCCGGCGTGCGCGGTAGTTGCCGAGGCGGCTGTAGCATTTGAGCTGACAAAGGTGTTTCTTGACAAATTCAGCGGCGACTGCATGGAAGATGTGCGGGCTTATTATGAGATTTATAAAAAGCGTATTGAAGAATATTAATTGATAGAATTTTAGCCTGAAAGGAGGTGGAACAGCGGGTGACGGAAAAAGAAATTATTGAAAAATGCAAAAAGGGCGATGAAGCCGCGTTTGATGAATTAGTGGAGCGGCATCAGAGCAAGGTTATAAATATGTGCTATGGTATGCTGTCTGATAGGGAGGACGCTTATGACGCGGCTCAGGAGGTTTTTTTACGCGTATATCGGCATATAGGTTCTTTTAAAGGACAATCTTCGCTGTCCACCTGGATTTACAGAATTGTAGTTAATGTGTGCAGCGACGCGCTGAGAAAGCGCGGCAAAACGATTGTGACGAGCTTATCGGAGGAGGACGGAGACAAGCCCGTTTTAGAGATTGCAGACGATTCGCCGTCGCCTGATGAAGCGGCTCAGAGAAATGAAACTGTAGAGATGGTTCGCGCCGCCATAGCGAAGCTGAAAGACGAGTACAGAGAGGTTGTTTTGCTGTGCGATATAGAAGGGATGTCGTATGATGAGGCCGCGGAAGCAATAGGGTGTCCTATGGGGACAGTGAAATCAAGACTTAATAGAGCGCGTAAGTCGCTGAGAAAAATTTTATCTGAAAAACGGGAACTTTTTTTGTAGCAGTGCGTCTAATATAATAAAGGCAGAAAGGAGGAGGTTTTATGGAGTGCGATAAATTTTTAGAAAAAATCGACTTATATATACATAATGAAATAAGCGCAGACGAGCGCGCTGAACTGGATTCTCATATAAGCGAATGCGAGAACTGCCGCAATGAATTGGAATTTGCGCGTAAGATTAACGCGGTGCTCAGAAATCTTCCTCTTATAGAGACACCGCCTGATTTTAAAGATAGACTTCATGAGAAAATAAAGGCGGAGAGAAAAAATAAGTTTTATAAGATGTGGCAGCCATACGCCGCATTTGCAGCATGTTTTGTGCTTGCTGTGGTTTTGCGGTCGGGCGCGGGAGATATGCTGGATTCGCTTAAAGCATCTGAAGTTACGCCTGTGCCGATTGTAAAGTCGGAAGTCGGTAACGAGGAGCGATTAGCCGAAGTCTTAGATAAGTCGGCGGAGGAGTATGTAGCTCAAGCTACACAAAAACCGGCGGCAGTTCCAGATAAACAGCCGAAAAAAACGAATAAAAATAAACCAAGTGTTCAGGGAGTATCAAAACAGCAGGAGTCTAAAGTGAACACAGATGTACAAAGCAACGCGGAAATTCCGTCTTCGGGGGCTGGGCTAGGCGCGTCTGAGCCGGTTAGTGAAATTATGCAGTCTCAAAAGAACGAAAATACACCGGCAGAGGTGTCGGATGATAGTATACAAAACGCCTCACAGGAGGATGCCGGAGAAAAAAAAGCGGCTGTGTACAGCGCGAGAAGTTCTTTTCCTGAGATTCAGTATAACGAGGTTTCAGGGGAGGCATTGGCAAGCGGCGCAGCTTCGGCTCCAGCGGCTTTAAAAGCTTTTGTTGATTCAGAAGGCGAGGAATATGGCGTCGGCACATTTGTTATGAATGTAGACAATGAGGGGCGCAGAATAGTTGACAGCTTTATGAATCTTAACATGATAACAAAATCATACGAAGTATATAATATGTCTCGCGATAATCTAAAATTGCTGATTGACGAGCTTGAAAGCGGGGGCGCAGAATATGAGCTTATGTTTGAATTTGACGACTGCGGAGACATGTTTGATTTGATAATTGTCGATATTTAATGATAGTATAAAATGCCCCAGAAATATGAGTAACATCAATAAAGCAGCATTGTTTTAAGAAAAACGGCATAGATAAAACTATGCCGTTTTTTCTGTTTAGAGTTAATGATATCGAAAGCTAAATGAATTTATGATATTAAAAAAGTATATTTGATATTTCTGATAATAAAATTTAATGAATACCTTAACAAAGTGATGAGCGTTTGAGTCTTTCTGATTTTTAATTTCTTTAATTGTTTTTATTGTATAAAAAGTGTGTAGTCTCAGCCTGATACTGCAATATATCTTTAAATATTCCAA
>CATJNN010000188.1 GCA_949742185.1 uncultured Clostridia bacterium
AAAATATGTACTGTTCATATAGGTCTTGAATGTGGTATTTTATCTGAGAAGTTACCGAATGTTGATATGGTATCTTTTGGACCTGATATTGAAAATGTTCATACAACTGACGAAAGAATAAGCGTTAGTTCAATTCAGAGATGCTGGAATTATCTTTTGCATGTGCTTGAAATATTAAAATAACATGATGATATATATGCTTTAAAAAATGAGTATTTTTGTGAGGGTTCAAATTATTAAATGTTAATATTATTCTATAGTAATAAGAAAAAATTGTATATCGCCTTGTACGATGGACAATTTTGATTAACTGCGCTGTGGAGCAACAGTAAAATAAATCGGGGATTGATTCCCCGATTTATTTTACTGTTTGGCAAACAAACTGATTTGCTGTCTCAATATTGTCCGATAAATATTTATTTTTAATACGAATCTCCCGTACATACAGGAACTATATCGTCAAGAGATTTCCAGACAAATAACTTTATTGAATATGCGTCAACATCATTGTTAAATTGGAGACTGTCAATAACATTACCGTCGTGTTCAGCCAAAGCACTGATATCTTTTGTTTTAGCCTCAACAAGCTTGTCGCCGTCATACAGCGCGCCAACGATAAGCGCGCCGCCGTTGTATTCAGCGCGATTAAATGAGAAACCGACAGATTTTTCGCTCGCCTCAGTAATTTGGATAAACGGGTATGCGACAGGTTCTTCTCCCTCAGAGAACTGAGAAACCCGTATTTTTTGTATCCCGTTAAAATATTTCCACGGGTCTGTGCCTCCAATACGATTAAATCCAAAAGTAACAGATTTTATATCAGCATCCTGCGGCAAGGTATAATTTGTATATGACGAAATTTCGGAGCCGTCAAACGAAAATGATTTTATAGTTTTTGTGGCCGCATCAATTACCAGTTTTATATTTTTCGTGTAATCAACCTCATTCGCGCCTTTGAAAAGACTTTCACTCCACGTGGTTCCTCCGTCTGTGCTGACATTCACATTATATAATGACCATTTAAGCAGAAAATTCGATCCAAAGCGTATATATGAATAGTTTCCTTCTCTGTTAATCGCATTACGGAAATACCAGTCCACATCATACGTTATAATGGCATCATTTGACAAATTAAAGTTTTTTGACGCGCTGTATTCTACCGAGGGCTTTTCCGGGTCGTATAATATACGTCCGTTTTCGCTGTCAAGCTTGAGGTCGCCCGTATGCTTCCAATCGGAAACATCGGCGTTTGACCATGCGATTTCATCTGTTCCTCTTTCATAAATAAGCTTAGTGCTTCCGGCAATAGGAGTTGTTCTTGTATATGCTACATCTGACATTGTTGGACTAACATATATTCCGCCCGCTCCGTCCTTTGTGGTATAGTATCGCAGACGCGAGAAGCTCGCGCCGTCTTCAAGAGCAAATGTTTTCGTATATCGCGCCAATTCATTCCAATCGCCGTCGCAGCCGCTGAGAGACGCTTTTGCTGTTCTGGTTCCGTAATCAAGCTCAACTGTAACAGCCCACCGCTTTGAGCTTCCCTGAACCTGACCGATATTATCCTTGACTATATTCCAATCGCCTGCCATTGTAGCCGCGTCGCCGTTTCCTATTCTGCTCATGAGAGTTCCGCCTTTTACAGCTTCTCCCTCCGGCTTGTCATACGCCTGTGACAAGGTGAGGATATTGTTTCCGCTCTTATCTAAAAGCTGAACGCCGAAGGTATATTCATGCCCTGCCCAGTTCCAGCCTGAGCTTTCATTTATAATATTCGATATTCCGCCTGTGTGCAGATGAAATGAAATTGTGGCTTTATTATCCGAATATGCTTCAAAATCCTTATAAAATTCAGCGCCTACAGCCGCGTTTGTTTGTGAAAGCGTTGCGCCGCTTGCAGATACGTTTGAAAGGACTGTTTCGCTGTCGGTATTTGTTGTAATAAACATATCTTCGTTGTTTGCGTTAGATGTTTGAGTAGGTTTAACATTAATAACACATGAAGCAGAGAAGCCGCCTTCAGCCGTTTTTGCTGTGATTGTTGCGGAACCGGTGCTTAAACCTGTAACAACGCCGTCCTGTGAGACTGAGGCGACAGACGGAGCGGACGATGTCCATATAATTGCCGGATTTGTTGCGTCGGAGGGACGCACTTTTGCATTAAGAACTATACTGCAGTCCACTCCAAGTTCTGCGTTTTTGACAGGTAGAGACATTCCGACTACAGGAGTTGAGAACACCGTAACACTGCACGATGCGGAAAATCCGCCGTCTTTTGTTGTTGCGGTGATAATCGCAGTTCCGTCTGAGACGCCTGTTATAATACCGTTTGATGCGGTTGCTACGCTTGGGTCGGAGGATGTCCAGTATATGCCTTTTCTTGACGCGTTATCCGGCAAAACGGACGCGTTTACGCTGACTGTTTTGGTTCGTTCCACCTCGACGCTTGATTTAGACAGAGTTATACCTGTAACCGGTATAGAGTTTAAGGAGGGATATGTTACATTCGTGTACGGCGAAGCAGGAGCAAGATAATTAAGCGGGTTTCCGCTTTCGTTTTTTGCAAGAGCTGCCGAGCCTATGTAATAGCTTTGGTGCGGCGGCTGATTATACGCTGTGTTCTGCCATGCTATGGCGCAGCGATACTGGCTGTCGTGCATAAGAGTGGTTAATCTGTATTCTGTCGGAATAGTTGAAGTGTATATTCTGAGCTTAGGAGCGTCGTTTTGCCCTTTGCCGTACGGCATTATAATTTCTTCGCGCCAGTCGCCCCAAATGTCCGCTACAAGGGAAGGGTTATTTTTAGTATAGTTATTTGAGGAAGAGCCTTCAAGACTATATCCGCTTCCTGAATAAAAACGTTTCATTCCTTTGTTTGCCACGCTGTATTTGCCTATTATAGTATCGTCCAGAATTTCTCGGCTTAAATCGCCGTCCCAGTATACAAGGAAATTTGTCATCGGTCGTGAGCCCGCGGTTGGTTTTGCGGCAACCTCATTGCCTTTTAAATCAAAGAGATTATCGTGCGAGCTTGACCATGCGAGAGCCAGAGCATCCGGATGAGTTTTTGCATACTCATCGTCTATATTTGCCATAACGCCTTTTCCGGTGTCGCCTCCGGCACCCTTGCCCCAAAGAATCTTGCCCGATGAAGCAATCCGGAAGTTAGCCGCGTTATTTGTAAATCCTTCTTTGTCTTCTTTCACCGAAAAAACTTCCTGCACGCCGTCGTTGTTAAAATCATTAACGTGCATTGCGTCGCCGTGCCCCAAAAGGGTATTACCCACAGCTTTGCCGTTATCGTCTATGCTGACAGAACCCCACACAATTTCATCCTTGCCGTCGTTATCAATGTCAGCTATAGATAAATTGTGGTTCCCCTGACCGTAGATTGAATCTGCTGATTTTGATGTTCCGACGCATTCCCATGTCATAGAAAGCGTTTCGCCGTCCCATGTATATGCGCGGATGACTGCTTTTTTATAATATCCGCGGCACATTATAAGGCTGGGGTGTACGCCGTCCAAATACGCAACGCCGCCTAGATAACGTTCGCTTCGGTTCGCTTTGCTGTCGCCCCAATCTGAGGTTTTGCCTCGGGGGATAAAATCTGTAGTGCAAAGGGCTTCGCCCGTTTCACCGTCAAATATTGTGAGATATTCGGGACCGTTTGTGTTTTTGCCTTTTAACGCGGGATTAGCGCCGCCTTTTCCGGCCCATAAAATAGAATTGTCGGCTTTTCTTATTTCTTCTGTGTCGCCCGCTTCCGTAACATATTTGCCTGCTCCGTCTATAGAACCGGGAGCAGTTTGCACAGCGATTTCAGACTTGCCGTCTCCGTCAAAGTCGAAAACCATAAACGGAGAAAAATGCTGACCTGATGTGATGTTCGGACCTAAATCAATACGCCACATGTAACCTGTATTATTAGGGTCTATTTTGTAGCCGTCCAGATATGTTCTGCCTGTCCAGTCGCTTCCCGCACTGTCCTTTGAATCGTTCGGATCCCATTTTAGTACTATTTCATAGTCGCCGTCGCCATCCAAATCGCCTACGCTTGCGTCGTTTGCGCCGGCCTGGCTTTTAACCGAACCGTCGCTGTTCAAGACATTATAATAATATGATGTGTTGCCGTCTCCGCGCTTGACAGGGTCGGGACGAACAATAGGAATATCTATGTATGTATATGAATTTTTCTCGCTGTTTCCGTTGCCGACCTCGCTGCCTTTTGCCGTATAGTTTACACCCGGTTTAACGGGGGTTTCATTTTTGACGTCAAGAGAAATTGCTCCCGCTTTAACAACTTTATACCATTTTGAGACTGTGCCGGCAGTATCAATATAATTGGTAGCTCCGTGTTCGCTTGTTGACGCAATTTTTTTGTAGGTTCCGTTTTCAGAGTCCGCGCGGTAAATGTCAAAAGCCTGGCTCGTAAGGCTTTCCGTGCCTAAAAGACGCCAGCTTAAATAAACTCCGGCTTCATTGCTCATTACGGAGCGACCGTCTTGGGGGCGGTAGGTTGCAATTAAACCGCGGTTTAGCTGTTCCATATTTCGGGCTGTTTCCTGGTATTGAGGCGTTTTTACTTCCGCTGCCTCCGGAACGACCGCAAATCCGCCAAGCATTGAGACTGCCAGCGCTAATCCAATAATTTTCTTTTTCATCTTTCCTCTCTCCTTTATGATTTTGTGCACTGTATCATAAATTATCTCATCATTTATTATAACAGATTTTTTACATTCACGCTACATTATGTTACATAAAAATTCCGTTTATTTTGTACAAAAAACCAACCTGTTTCTCTTGCATAATAACAATTGTCGTGATAAAATATTGAGAAAAAGGAATTTAAACATATGAATAAAAAAGCATTAAAAATAATGAACAACATTTTGATGATTGTATTTATCATATTCAGCGTGATGCTCGCAGTATATTATTCCGTGCATTTCAACGCATATTATCTTTTTCTTTCGGTCGCGTCGTTTGTCATACCTTTTATTCCTAATGTAATATACCGTGTTTTTCGGTTAACTCCGGCGTATACGCTGACTATGGCTGCGCGTGTATTCATTTTTTTAGCGTTTCATATTGGTATGGCGTGCAAAGGCTATGTGCTTATTCCGTTTTATGATAAAATTGTTCATACTTTTTCAGGCGTAATTTTTTCCGTGCTCGGTATAATTATTTTTTATGCCTTAAAGCATGGTCATACTATTGACAAAAAAGACTCATGGCTTTGCACGGTGTTTTCATTTTCGTTTTCAATGATGATTGCCGCGGTATGGGAGATATATGAATATATAATAGGCTTTGTCCTTAAAACTGATCCTCAGTGTGTTGCGGCAACTGGAGTTGGCGACACAATGAGCGATATTATCGCTTGTCTTGTAGGCACGGCAGTTCTGTGTCTGTTGATTATATACCGTTTTAAAACAGAAAAATCAGGAGCGCTTTTAACTGCCGTCTCTGAACTGTATAAATAAATTCATACTTATGATTCTTTGTAACATCAGGCACAAACAATACGAGCATGACACAAAACTTATCAACTGTAATGCCAATATATATGTTAAACAGCGAAGAGTTAATTGACGAGAGATTGGGAACTGACGGGGCATGGAGTTTTATTTGATAAGAAAATTTTTTGAAAATAAAAATAACCCCGTGAGAACCGTGTAAGTCCGTTTTTCTACCTGCTAATGCAGGTGGGCTTAATCCCATGCGCTTTATATGTCCACTGGCAGTCCCCAGAAAGGGAAAGGAGGCGTATACGCCGCACACGGAGCATTAGTGCCCATATAAGAAGTGTTGGTAAAAAATAAGACGTTCCACGCGAACCATAGGGTTATGTTCTGCTAGTATAATATCATAATAATTACTAAAATTCAAGAGTTAAATTTATACTTTCGGTTAAAATTGTACAACAGTTGTGTTACATAGTATGCGCAGGAGAACAAGATTTTATTTTAAAATATTTTTTATATCAATAATAAAAAGCATACCGCTGTAAAACGATATGCTTTTTATTATTGATTATAGTTTATTTTTCAATTAATCGTTGTGTGTCAATCGCAATCATTAGT
>CATJNN010000189.1 GCA_949742185.1 uncultured Clostridia bacterium
ACAGAGACTATATGCGGTGAATATAGGATTGTTGACGCATATTATTGTGATATTGCTCCGTGCACGGACTGCCGTTGGTGCAGGAAAAACTGCGGTTGCTGTGTGGACGACGAGATGCAGGAGATATATTCTTACATATGTGATTGCGATAATATTATAATAGCTTCGCCTATATATTTTTCTGAATTGACAGGCAAATTATTAGATGTTGGCAGCAGATTACAAACCTATTTTTCAGCTCAATATTTCAGAAACGAAAGTTTGGTAAGCAAGCAAAAAAAGGCGCAGTTGTGTTGGTCGGCGGCGGTGATGGCAATATGAATAAAGCATATGATACTGCATGTACGCTGTTAAGGCATATGAATGCAGCGGATATTCTTCCGCTTGTGAGTTATCATAATACTGATAATCTGCCTGCAATGGAAGACAAATTGTTTGCCAAAAAGCTCCGTGGATTTGTTGAATTGTTAAAAAAATAAAGAATTTGAAAAATTTTAAAATTAGGGCTGTTATTTTTTTCTGGTTTGTGCTATAATGTTATGATGAATAGTATTACATTGTAAAGCGGGTGAGAGAATGCTTAGAAGCATGACGGGCTATGGAAGGGCGCAAAGCGTTATTGAAGGGAAAAAAATTACGGTTGAAATACGCTCAGTTAATCACAGATATTCCGATTATAATATAAAAGTTCCGCGTGCGTATGGTTTTCTGGAAGATAAAACGCGGGAATATATGTCGAAGTGCATAACGCGGGGAAAGGTAGATATATATATCACTATTGAAAGCTGCGGACAGACGGATAAAAACATTATTTTAGACGAGGCTTTGGCTGAGGAGTATGTTACTGCTCTGTACATGCTCAGAGATAAATTTAATCTTGCCGATGATATTTCTGTTTCTACAATAGCCGGATTTAGGGATATATTTGCCGCGGAGCAGAAGGAAGATAATCCGGAGACTGTTTGGAGTATGACCGAGAATGTTTTAAGGGAAGCGGCAGATATGTTTATTCAGATGCGTTCTCACGAGGGTGCAAGGATTGAAAAAGATTTATCAGACAGAATAAAATATATGAGTACGCTTGTTGAAAAGGTCGATATGTTTTCGCCGGAAACTGTTAAAGCATACGAGAGGCGGCTGTATGAAAAGATAAAGGAAACGCTTGGAGACAGAAGTATTGACGATGCGCGTATACTTACTGAGGCTGCGCTGTTTGCAGATAAGGTATCGGTGAATGAGGAAACAGTTCGTTTGCACGGTCATTTTGATGAATTTGAGAGCATTATGAAAAGCGGTGAACCGGCGGGACGTAAAATGGATTTTCTTATTCAGGAAATGAACCGCGAGGTGAACACTATAGGTTCTAAAGCGAACGACCTTGAAATAGCAAGGATTGTGGTTGAGCTTAAAGGCGAGATTGAGAAACTCAGAGAGCAGATACAAAATATTGAATAATCATACGGAGGAGAAAAATGAAGCTTATCAATATTGGATTTGGAAATATGGTGTCGGCAAACAGGCTTATTGCTATTGTAAGCCCTGAATCTGCGCCGATTAAACGTATAATACATGATGCAGAAGATAAAGGAAGACTTATTAACGCAACGTATGGACGGCGCACGCGCGCAGTGCTTGTGACAGATTCAGATCACGTTATTTTATCGTCTATACAGCCCGAGACCGTGGCGAATCGATTAAAGGACGAGGATATGGAGGACGATAATGAATAAACAGCTTCTGGTGGTGATTTCAGGACCGTCGGGAACAGGAAAAGGAACAGTTTGCGAAAAACTTTTAGAGGATGAAACGATATTTTTATCGGTATCGGCCACGTCAAGAGAGCAGCGTGTGGGGGAAACGGCGGGAGTTACATACCATTATCACTCCGCCGAACAATTTGAGAAACTTATATCAAGCGGAAAAATGCTCGAATGGGCAAAATACAACGGAAACTATTACGGAACGCCGAAAGATAAGGTTTTGGAGATGATGGAGGCAGGGCGCGACGTGCTTTTGGAGATTGATGTGCAGGGCGCGCTTCAGGTGAAGAAAGCATTTTCCGACGCTGTTCTGATATTTATTCTTCCGCCGTCCGCTGCGGAACTTCGTCGCCGGCTTACGGAGCGCGGACGCGAGAATGCGGAGCAGATTGAGGAACGTATAGGAGCGGCGTATAAAGAGATATGCGTGGCGGAGGAATATGATTATGTTATTGTAAACGATAACTTAGACGAATGTGTGACATCGGTTTTAGAGGTTATGCGTGCAGAAAAGCGGCGAGTGTGCCGAAATACAGATAAATTGGACGCTTTAAAGCAGGAATTAGAAAAGGAGTAGATTATTATGATGACAAAACCCGGAATTACGACATTATCAAAATGTGTAGACAGCCGTTATACACTTGTGACTATGGCGGCTAAACGCGCTCGTATGATTGCCAAGGAAAACGAGGGATTTGCGGAAGGCGATGCTGAGAAGCCTGTTACAACGGCAGTTAAGGAAATTGCCGAGGGTAAGGTTGGTTATGTAAGACACACAAGATTATAAAATACGGGTGTACGGCGCGGCTTTTATTGCCGCCTGCTGTGCACCTAATTTTTCAGGAGAGAGCAGTGGTTGCAAGGATTATTATAAACAATGCGTCGAGGCACACGGATAAGCTTTATGACTACATTATCCCCGAAGAAATGCAGGTTAAGGCGGGAAGCCGCGTGATTGTTCCGTTTGGCAGGGGGAACCGTGAATATGAAGGATATATTGCGGAGATTTTGCCTAAAAGAGGCGCAAAAAATTTAAAAAGTATTCTGCGAATAGTTGGAGACGGCGCAGTGCTTGACGATAAACTTATAGAGCTTGCGCATTATATGCGCGGTAAATATTTATGCGGATGGACGGATATTATTCATACAATCATTCCGTCTGGAATAAGCGAAAAGCCGGTTGAATGGATTGCGTCAGCAAGCGATACAGAATATAAGCAGCCTGTCAGGCAGAAGATTATGCGCATTCTCTCAGATAACGGAGGGGCAATGGAGGCGGCGCAGCTTCAAAGTTTTTTTGACGCGTCTGTTAAAAAACATTTATCTGAAATGATTTCCGACGGCACTGTAAAAAGAGAATACAGAAGCGAAGCGCAGGTGCGCGATAAAACGCTTCGCATTGCCAGACTGTGTGTTTCCGAGGAGCAGGCTTTAGATTATATAAAGGCGAAAAGCGCAAGGGCAAGGGTGCAGTGCGCTATGCTTGAGATACTTTTGTATAATGAATATATTTCTGTTGCAGACCTTGTGAGATTTTCGGAAGGGACGTATAACGCTGTATCGTCGCTTGTGAAAAAGGGAATGGTCGAGGTATACGATAAAACTGTTTTGCGTGACCCCACGGCAGGGAGGAATTATAAAAAAAGCAAACCTCTTAAGCTTACGCATGAGCAGCAAGCCGCAAAGAGTGCAATTTGTACATCTAATAGCGGTCGTTTTTTGCTTCACGGCGTTACGGGAAGCGGAAAAACTGAAGTTTATATGCAGGTAATAGAAGATGCTGTGAAAAAAGGAAAAACAGCGGTTATGCTTGTGCCTGAAATATCGCTAACTCCGCAGACGGTACGCCGTTTTAAAGAACGGTTTGGCGGGCGTGTTGCGGTTTATCACAGCGCGCTGTCTCTCGGAGAGCGGTATGACGAGTGGAAAAAGATGAGAGACGGTCAGGCGGACATAGTAATTGGCGCGAGGTCGGCAGTTTTTGCACCCCTTGATAATATAGGCGTGATTATAATGGACGAGGAGCACGAGCAGTCTTATAAATCTGAGATGTCGCCGAGATATCACACTCGGGATATTGCGCTTTTCCGAGCTGAGCAGCATGGAGCTGTGCTTGTATTTGCGTCGGCAACACCGTCTGTTGAGTCGTATTATAAAGCGAAGAATGGTGAATATACTCTTTTGGAGCTTAAAGAACGCGCTACAGACGCTCCGATGCCGTCAGTGGATATAGTTGATATGCGTGTTGAGCTTGAAAACGGTAACCGTTCGATGTTCAGTAAACGTCTTGTATTTGAGATACAAAAAAATTTAGAACGCGGTGAGCAGACAATTTTATTTTTGAACAGACGAGGGTTTTCAACGTTTGTGTCATGCCGCGCGTGCGGATTTGTGGCGGAATGTCCGAATTGTAATATATCGCTGACTTATCATAAGAACGGAGAGAATTTAAGATGTCACTACTGCGGACACCAAATACCAAATTACACTCTTTGCCCCGCATGCGGGAGCAAGCATATACGATATTTCGGTGGCGGAACACAGAAGGTTGAAGAGCAGATACATAAAATATTTCCGTCTGCGACAACACTGCGTATGGATGTGGATACGACCTCACGAAAAGCAGGACATGAAAAAATACTTAATGAATTTTTAGAAAAGAAAATTGATATACTTATAGGGACGCAGATGGTGACAAAGGGGCTTGATTTTCCGAATGTTACGCTTGTGGGCGTGGTATCGGCGGATACTATGCTTAATATTGACGATTTCAGAAGCGGGGAAAGAGCGTTTGCGGTTTTGGAGCAGGTGTCGGGACGAGCCGGTCGGGCGGATAAGCCGGGCAGGGCGATAATTCAGACTTATACACCGGAGCACGATGCAGTGCAGAAGCTTAAAACGCATAACTATAAAGGTTTTTTTGAAAACGAGATTAATGTGCGGAAGATGATGTGGTATCCGCCGTTTTCTGAGCTTGTCAGTGTGCTTGTATCAAGCGTGAGCCACAGTATTGCAAAACAGGCGTCTCAATTTTTTACAAAACAGCTTGCGGGAATAAAAGAGGCGGGCGGAAAGTTTCAGATTCTTGGTCCGATACCCGCGTCAATTTCAAAAATTAAAAATCAATATCGGTTTTGTCTACTTATAAAATGCGAGTGTGCGGAAAAAATTAACACAATTTTGACAGAGGCGGCAGAAACGTGTTATAATAACAGAAATTATAAAGATGTAAGTATTGTGATAGATAAAAATCCAAATCACATGAATTAGAAAGGGAGTTCTTATGGCAATTCGTGAGATAAGAAAGCAGGGAGACGAGGTTTTAGGTAAGGTGTGTAAGCAGGTTACGGTATTTGATAAAAAGCTCGGAATATTATTGGACGATATGTACGATACAATGATTAAGGATGACGGAGTGGGGCTTGCCGCGCCGCAGGTTGGTATTTTAAAGAGAGCGGTTGTTGTAGACGTGGGTACGGGCAGAATTGATCTTATAAATCCTGAGATTATTGAAACAGACGGCGAACAAACGGGACCCGAGGGATGTTTGAGTGTGCCCGGAGTATGGGGCACGGTGACTCGCCCTAATCGCGTTAAGGTTAAAGCGCAGGACAGAGACGGAAATTCATTTGTTGTAGAAGGCGAGGAGCTTTTGGCCCGGGCGTTTTGTCATGAAATAGATCATTTGGACGGTCATTTGTTTTTGGAGAAAGCCGCTGACATAGAAAGAAAATGACGTGGAGGAGAATATGAGAATTTTGTTTATGGGAACGCCGGATTTTGCAGCGCAGGCTTTGAAATCACTATTGGATTCTCGGCATAATGTAGTTGGCGTTGTTACTCAGCCCGATAAACCACGCGGACGAGGGCATAAACTGACGCCGCCGGAAGTGAAGGTTCTGGCGGAGGAAAACGGACTCTCGGTATATCAGCCTGAACGACTTAAAGATGGTGAACTTATGCCTGTTTTGGAAAATCTGAAGCCGGATGTGATAGTTGTTGTGGCATATGGGAAAATATTGCCCAAATATGTGCTTGATTTTGCAAAATACGGCTGCGTCAACGTGCATGCGTCGCTTTTGCCCAAATACAGAGGCGCTGCGCCTATTCAATGGGCGATTGTGAATGGAGACAGTGAAACAGGCGTTACAATTATGCAAATGAACGAGGGAGTAGACACCGGAGATATGCTTGATGCCGTCAGGACGCAAATTGACGAATATGAAACGGCGGAGCTGCTTTTTGATAGGCTGGCAAAACTTGGCGGACAGCTTTTGATTGACACTATTAACAAGATGGAAGACGGAGAGATAATTCCTGTACCGCAGGACGACAGCACGGCAACGTATGCGCCGATAATTTCCAAAAGTGACGGAATTATTGACTGGGAAATGTCTGCGCGTCAGATATCGAAACTTATTTGCGGAATGAATTCATGGCCGATGGCGCAAACAAGTTATCTGGGTGAGCCGCTGAAAATTGTTGCCGCTGAAATATCCGATACAAAAACGAATGGAACGGCGGGGCAAATTATTTGTTATGATAAAAAATATGGAATCAAGGTTCAGTGCGGCAGAGGCACGCTGTGGATTAAGGAGGCTCAGTTTGCGGGAAGCAAAAGAATGTCCGTGCATGATTATCTGCGCGGGCATGAGGTTAAAACAGGTGTTATTTTAGGAAATAAGGAGAATTAATATGCCGTTTTTTTACTATATGGATCCGACATATATACTTGTGATTATAGCGGGGCTTTTATCTGTTTTTGCGTCGTTCGGAGTTAAAGGCGCGTTTAAGAAATATGATAAAGTATACAGCCGCAGAAATCTTACTGGAGCGCAAGCGGCGCGGCGGATTTTGGACAGCCACGGGCTTACCGATGTTTCGGTGGAACGGGTCGCGGGAGATTTAACAGACCATTTTGACCCGAAGGATAATGTTATCAGATTGTCTCAAAGCACTTATGATAGCACGTCTGTGGCGGCAGTTGGCGTTGCGGCGCATGAAACAGGACACGCTATTCAGTATGCGGAAGATTATTCGCCGATAAAACTGCGTAACAGTATTGTGCCTGCTGTGAATTTCAGTTCGGCAATCTCATTACCGTTGTTTTTTATAGGACTTATAATGAGTCTGCCGGTATTAACGAATATAGGTATTATATTATTTTGCGGAGTGCTGGCGTTTCAGCTTATAACGCTTCCGGTGGAGTTTAACGCGAGCAAACGTGCAGTGCGGATTTTGGACGAGACGGGTATGCTTGACGCCGACGAACTGACAGGTACAAAAAAAGTACTGAGAGCGGCCGCTATGACGTATGTCGCGGCTGTTGCCGCGTCAGCGCTGCAAATACTCAGACTTGTACTTTTGGCTAACAGAAACAGACGAGATTAGAGGATTGATTATGGCAAATGCAAGACAGATTGCTCTGGCGGTTTTGTATGAAATTGAATATGAGGCGGCTTACTCAAATATTGCGCTTAAAAGTGCGCTGGCGGCAAGCGGTTTATCTTCCGAGGATAAAGCTTTTGCGACAAGGCTTGTGTATGGAACAGTGCAGTATAAGCTTACTTTAGACTATATAATAGAAAAGTATTCTAAACTGAAAAAAAATAAAATATCCAAATATATATTCTTGATTTTGCGCATGGGAGTGTATCAGCTTGAGTTTATGGATAAGGTGCCGGACTCTGCGGCGGTGAACGAGAGCGTGCGATTGGCGCGAAGATACGGTCATGGTGCAAGCGCAGGCTTTGTGAACGGTATTCTGCGTTCGGTTGTACGCGGCAGAGGAGATTTTAGTTATCCTGATAATAGAGATGAATATTTGTCAGTTAAACATTCATTTCCTGTTGATATGATTCGGCGGTGGATAAAAGATTTTGGCGATGAATTTACAGAGGATCTGCTTTTGGCGCTGAATGAGCCCGCGCCGATGTCGCTTAGAGTAAATACGCTTAAAACTACCGTTAATGATGTGTTGTCAGAAATAGATGGTGCAAAAACGAGTGATTTGTGTGCAGACGCTGTTATTTGCGATGGTTTTGATATTGCGTCGTCTGAACTTTATAAAAGAGGAAAAGTAACTGTGCAGGATGTGTCGGCTATGCTTGCAAGCTTAGCGCTTGCCCCTCAATGCGGCGAGACGGTTATAGATATGTGCGCCGCTCCGGGAGGAAAGACTACGCATATGGCTCAGCTTATGAGAAATAAAGGAAAGATTACGGCATTTGATATACACGAGCACAAAATCTCTCTTATAGAGAAAAATGCGCAAAGACTGGGCATAGATATAATTGAAGCAAAACAAGCAGACAGCATGAAATACATAAAAAAGTATGAGCAAAGCGCTGACAGAGTGCTTGTAGACGTGCCTTGTTCGGGACTAGGAATAATACGCCGAAAGCCTGATATTAAATGGAAAACGAAAGAAAGCGGGATTTTTGATATACAGCTTTCAATTTTGGAGAACGCTTCGCGCTATGTTAAGAGCGGAGGATATATAGTGTACAGCACATGTACTATTGAAAGAGATGAAAACGAGAATGTTATAGAGAAGTTTTTGCGGGAGCATAGCGAGTTTGTGCGTACGGACATAACCGACGTACTTCCGGAGAAACTTCGACGCGATACGGCAAAGCACGGGTATATTACGCTGTATCCGCATATAGACGGCTCTGACGGATTTTTTATATGTAAACTGAAAAAGAGGTAATTATGTTAACGGACTTAAAGGATTTGGAATATGACGAGCTTGCCGATTTGTTGGCTGACTCGGGAGAACCGAGGTATCGGGCAAAACAGATTTTTTCATGGCTTCAAAAGGGAGTTGAAAGCTTTGACGAGATGACAGATATACCAAAAAAAACACGGGAAAATCTTTTGGAAACAAGCTTTGTCAGCACATTGAAAATACGGGAAAAATATGTGTCAAAAATAGACGGTACAATTAAATATTTGTTTGAGCTTGAGGACGGTAACTGTATTGAAAGCGTGATTATGCGATATAAACACGGTATAACGATATGTATTTCTTCTCAAGTTGGCTGTCGGATGGGCTGTCGGTTTTGCGCGTCTACTATAGGCGGGCTTTACAGAAACCTGACGGCGGGAGAGATACTTAATCAGGTAATTTTTGCGCAGAAGGATATAGGAGAGCGCATAAGCAATATTGTGATGATGGGAATAGGCGAACCGCTTGATAATTATGACAATGTTCTGAAATTTTTGCATAATGTAAATCATTCTGAGGGGCTTAACATAGGTTATAGACACATATCGCTTTCAACCTGCGGTGTGGTTGATAAGATATATAAACTGGCTGAGGAAAATCTGCCTATAACACTATCTATTTCATTGCATGCGCCGAATAACGAAGTAAGAAAAACAATTATGCCTATAAATTCACGTTTTTCAGTTGAAGAGCTTCTTGAAGCGTGTAAAAAATATATAGATAAAACAACGCGGAGGATAAGCTTTGAATATGCGCTTATTCACGGAGTAAACGATAGTATGGATAATGCTGCAGAACTTGCAAAAAGACTGAAGGGCATGCTATGTCACGTTAATCTTATTCCTGTAAATAAAGTTGAGGAACGCAAATATGACAAGGGAAGCGCGGCTGATATACGCGCTTTTCAGGATAAGCTGCTGTCGCTTGGTGTAAATGCGACAGTCCGCAGAGAATTAGGAAATGATATCAGCGCTTCTTGTGGACAATTAAGGAAAAAAGTATTATAATAGTTTTATGGTGTGTGACAAAAATTAATTATATAAATATATAAAATAATTAAGAGTGTATAATACATAATCAAACTGGGGGTGAGGCAGAATGGAAACAGGCGCTTTATCACACATAGGAAAAAGGCGCAGACTCAATGAGGATAGTTATTTTGTTGAGAGCTGCGGTTCATATGCGTATGCGCTTGTCGCTGACGGAATGGGTGGACATCAGGCGGGTGATATAGCTAGCAGTATGGTTAATGAAATTGTGCAAGACTATATTAAATCCCATTTTCAAGACGGTATGGATGAAGATGAGGTTGAAACATTGCTGCGCCGCGCGTTTATAGAAGCGAATAATAAGGTGTACAGTTATGCCTGCACTCATTCTAAAATGATGGGACTTGGCACAACGTCAACCTTAGCTATGATTTACCGTAAAAAGCTGTTTACAGCGCATGTCGGAGACAGCAGGGCATATTTGATTGATGAAAGCGGAATACGGCGTATGACTGTAGACCATTCATATGTGCAGGAGCTCGTTTCAAGAGGGGAGCTAACGCCTGAGCAGGCGGAGTGTCATCCGAAAAAGAATTATATAACTCGTGCTATGGGTACTGAAGAATATATAAAAGTTGATACTTCTATAGATGATTATAACGGTGAGGTTGTGCTTGTGTGCAGCGACGGGCTGACGAATATGGTGACGGAACAGGAGATACAAAACGTGGTTCTGCATTCTGGGACGCTATCTCAAAGCGCAGAAACTCTCGTGCAGATTGCAAATGACAACGGCGGCGCTGATAATATTACCGTGGTGGAATTACAAGATAGGGGGATAAGAGCATGAACGGAGATTATTTAGTTGGAATGACATTATCAAATCGTTATGAAATACTTGACATTATAGGCGTAGGCGGTATGGCCACGGTGTATAAGGCAAAAGACCGGCTCTTAAACCGTTATGTTGCCGTTAAAGTTTTAAGAGATTCCTTAAAAGACGACGGAGAAATAGTGAGGCGTTTTAATTCGGAATCGCAGGCGGCTGCAAGCTTATCGCATCATAATGTTGTGTCTGTATACGATGTGGGGTGCGAGCAGGGCGTTAACTATTTTGTTATGGAATATGTAGAAGGAATAACGCTTAAAGAATATATCACCAAAAAAGGAAGACTCGATTGGCATGAGGCTTGTCAGTTTGCAGTTCAGGTGGGTCTTGCTATTGACCATGCGCATTCAAAAAAGATTGTGCACAGGGATATCAAACCGCATAATATCTTAATCACGCATGATATGACACTTAAAGTAACGGATTTCGGTATAGCAAGCGCAGTTTCGTCTGAAACTATGGTTATGGGAAGTTCTGCTTTGGGGTCTGTGCATTATATATCGCCGGAGCAGGCGAGGGGTGGCTATACTGACGAGCGTTCGGATATTTATTCTTTGGGCGTTGTGCTTTATGAGATGCTTACAGGACAGCTCCCGTTTCGCGGCGATAACGCTGTGTCCGTTGCGCTTATGCATCTTAATGACGAGCCGAACGATATAAGAGAGATAATGCCGTCGATACCGGAAAATATTGCCCATATAGTTATGAAAGCTATTTCAAAAGAGCAGCACGCTCGTTATCAGACGGCAATGGATATGGTGAAAGATCTGCGTTCTGTACTTAACGCGTCTATGATAGGCGAGGATGCGGAGGATGCGACAAGGAGAATATCAGTGAAAAAGGATAATGATAAAATGGAACAAGGCGGGAAGTGCAGAGGAAAGAGAAAACAAAAAACAGCGCAGCAGAAAAAGGAAGATAAAATAGCAGTTATTTTAGCTGTTGCTACTGTTGTTGTTATTGCGGCTATTGCGCTAGGAACCTTTTTCCTAATGCGGGGTGGTTCGCGAGAGGTTCAGGTTCCCGATTTAACAAATAAAACTATTGAAGAAGCAACTCAAATGATTGAAAATGCGGGATTAAAGCTTGATTCTACTACAGAACAGGCGTATGATGATAATATTGAGGAAGGGCATATAATTTCTCAGGAGCCCGGAGCTAATCAGTACGCAAAGAAAAATGCTAAGGTTAAGCTTGTTGTGAGTATGGGCAAGAGCGACGGTAATATTGAGGTGCCGAGCGTTACGGGAATTGACTACAAAAAAGCTATAACACAGTTGACTGATAAAGAATTAGATTATAGAGTTGTGCAGGAAGCAAATGATAATTATAATGCTAACGAAGTTATTCGTCAGTCGCCCATAAGCGGTACAAAGCTTAAAAAGGGCGATGTTGTAACGCTTTATGTAAGCAGCGGCGCATCTCAGCCGTCTGAAGAGCCGACGATGAAAGTTCCGGGTGTAATTGGAAAAACGAGAAGCGAAGCGGAAAAAGCAATAAAAGAAGCAGGATTTTTAGTGGGCAACGTAAGCCGCGAATATAACGATGCTCCTGAAAATACAGTTATATCTCAAAGCCCGACGTCGGGCAGCGAGTCTCCGTCGAGGTCTTATATAAGTATTGTTTTGAGCAGAGGACCATCAAACAACACGATTACAAACGCCCCGACCCAACCTCCGTCAAATCATACACAGGCTCCTACTAACGCTCCTGAGGCGACTGTGAAAACCTTAACGCTTCAGCTTCCGCAGGACGGCAGAGAAACGGTTCATGTTAAGGTGGTTGCCAATGGAAAGACAATTCACGACCAAAATCATGCGACGTCGGAGAGGGCGATAAATATTCCGGTTAAATCGACCAATGATGCGTCGGTGCAGGCATATATAGACGGACAGTGCGTTGTGGATAAGGTGATTGAATTTTAATGAGATTAAAAGGAACCATTATTAAGGGTATAGGCGGATTTTATTATGTGCGCGCCGCGGACGGCAGCGTGCATGAGTGCCGCGCCTGCGGCAGATTTCGCAAGGAGCATATTCTGCCTATGATAGGCGATGATGTAGAGATTGAAAATTCATCCGTTGTGGAGATATATCCGCGCAGGTCGTATCTGACACGTCCGCCGGTTGCAAATATTGACAGCCTTATTGTTGTTGCGGCGGCGGCTCAGCCGGATCCGAATTTGTTTTTGTTGGATAAAATGCTGGTTACAGCGGAATATAAAGAGATTGAGCCGATAGTATGCATAAACAAGACAGATTTAAAGTCTTCGGATGATTTACGCTTAATTTATGAGACAGCGGGATACCGCACGCTTTGCGTGTGTGCTCAGACAGGAGAGGGAACAGACAAGCTTATTCCGATACTCTCCAATAAAACAACAGCGTTTGCGGGGCTTTCAGGCGTGGGGAAATCGACTATTTTAAGCGATATAACGGGAATTGGACTTGAAACCGGAGGTGTGAGTGAAAAAATACACCGCGGACGGCATACAACGCGTCATGTTGAGCTTATGGAGGTACACGGAGGCGGATTGGTCTTTGATACGCCCGGATTTAGTTCGCTTGAAATGGAAGATATAAAAGTGGCAGATTTATGGAAATGCTTCCCGGAAATGCGGGGATTTGACGGATTGTGCCGCTTTCGCGGCTGCGCGCATGTGGCTGAGCCGGACTGCGCGGTGCGTGAAGCGGTTGAGCGCGGCGATATTGCGCAGTCAAGATATGAAAGTTATAAACAAATATATGATATACTGAAGCAAAGAAAGGACTGGGAAAAACAGTGATATTATCTCCATCTATATTATCGGCCGATTTCGGGGCCTTACGCGTTCAGATTAAAGAAGTTGAAAGCGCGGGAGCAGATTGGCTTCATTTAGACGTTATGGACGGACATTTTGTACCGAACATAACATTTGGCGCGCCTGTTATAAAGTCGGTGAGATCTGATACTGAGCTGTTTTTTGACGTTCATCTGATGATTTATAATCCTGAAAAATATATTGAGGATTTTGTGCAGGCGGGAGCAGATTTTATAACAATACATGTTGAAGCGGCGCATGAGCCAAAAGAATGTATAGATTTAATTCATTCCTTTGGCGTTAAGGCGGGAATAGCGTTCAATCCCGATACTTCTGTGGAAGCGGTTGAACCATACATTTCAGATGTAGATATGGTTTTGGCGATGACGGTTTTTCCGGGCTTTGGCGGGCAAAGATATATAATTGAAGTTAATGAAAAGGTAAAAAAACTGAGAGATTTAACAGGAGAAGAATTTTTAATTCAGGTGGACGGCGGCGTAAATGCAGATACTATCGGAGACGCGATTGACAGCGGGGCAAATGTTATTGTTGCAGGGTCTGCGGTGTTTGACGGAAATATAACGGATAATATAATTCGTCTTACGGAGGCGGCGTATAAATGCGGGCGGTGATTTTTTGCGGAGGAGATATAAACGACTACGAATACATACGCGGTTTTCTTAGTGATAAGGATAAGATTATATGCGCTGACAGCGGATACCGGCATACGAAACGCTTAGGGATTACGCCTGATATTATTCTGGGAGATATGGATTCAATATCGGATATGCCGGATGGTATTGAGACTGTGCTTTATCCCGTGCGCAAGGATTTTACAGATGGAGAGATAGCTGTAAGATATGCGATTGAACATGGGTTTAACAGTGTGCTTATGCTGGGATGTATGGGTACGCGCTCAGACCATACGCTGACCAACATATTTATAATGCGTCAGCTTCTTTGTGCAGGGATTGATGCAGTGATGGTAGATGAGAACAATGAAATTCGCATGACTGATAAAACGATAGAGCTTGACGGCGCTGCAGGCGATATTGTATCAGTTGTGCCAATTACAGAACGTGTACATATTCGCCGTACAGAGGGGGTATCATATGCGGCGAATGACATCGATTTGATGTTTGGAACAAGTTTGGGAAACAGCAATTATATGACTGATACGCGCTGCCGTATTGAAATCGACAGCGGACTATGCCTGATTATAAAAAGCCACGACTAATATGCGCGGCTTTAATACACAGCGGGAAGTGATAGAGCTTTGTGCTTTGTCGTGTATTTATTTAGGAGGAAAAAGTTTGATATATTTGGATAATGCGGCTACAACAAAACCCTCTGAGGCAGCGGTTCAAGCCGCGCACGCAGCAATGGTGAATTTCGGAAATCCTTCGTCGCTTCATGGCGCGGGACTGACTGCGGAAAAAGCAGTTGAGGGAACACGGCGCATTATTGCCCAGGAAATGGGCGTAAAAGCGAAGCATATATATTTTACCTCCGGCGGAACGGAAGCAAATAATACAGCGGTGTTTGGAACCGCGTATCGTCTTGCTCCGCGTGGCAGACATGTTATAACAACAAAAATAGAACATCCGTCTGTTTTGGAGCCTTTTAAAATGCTGGAGAAAAAGGGGTTTGATGTCACATATCTTGATGTTAACAGCGATGGAGTTGTGAACTTAGAGCAAATGGCAGATAGCCTTAATGAAAATACAACTTTTGTGAGTGTAATGCATGTTAATAATGAGACGGGCGTTATACAGCCGGTAGAGCAGATAAAGGAAATAATCCGAAAAAAATCTCCTAACGCGCTTTTTCATGTCGACGCGGTACAGTCGTTTGGGAAGCTTCCTGTCCAGCCCTTGAAATGGGGTGCGGATTTACTTTCTGTAAGCGCGCATAAGGTGCATGGACTGAAAGGTACCGGAGCTTTGTATATAGCGGACGGAGTTCATATAAATCCGCTTTTGCATGGCGGAGGGCAGCAAAGCGGCGTGCGTCCCGGAACGGAAAATACGGCGGGGATTGCGGCGTTCGGCGCAGCTATTTCTGAATTTGATACATCGGTTGCATTTTCGTATATGACTGAATTAAGAAATTTTATGAAAAAGCGGCTGATTGATGAAATTCCTGATATAAAAATAAATGGAAGCGACAGATATTCTGCAGGAAGCGTGCTGAACGCGTCCTTTATTGGTATTAAAGCAGAGATACTTTTGCATGCTTTGGAAGCGCGCGGAGTTTATGTTTCAACAGGTTCGGCGTGCTCGGCACATCATCCTGCTCCAAGCCATGTGTTAACGGCTATGGGCTGTACGCGGGGAGAGATTATGGGTGCGGTGCGTTTTAGCTTTGAACGTGCAGTTACTATTGAGGATATAAATGAGGCGGTTGATATCATTAGAGAAGAAGCGGCCCGTATACCAAAAATAAGATGAGGAGATTAATATGAGGGAGATTGTACTTGTTAAATACGGCGAAATTATTTTAAAAGGACTTAATCGCTCGAAATTTGAGCATATGTTACTTTGTAATATTAAACGCGCGCTGTCATTTATAGATGGCGTTTATGTGTGGGCAAAGCAGGCAGTGATTTATGTTGAAGTGCCGGAGCAGGATAAGCTTAATATGGTGATTGAAAGACTGTCAAAAATTTTTGGTATAGTTTCTGTAACGCGGGCGGGAGTAATTGAAAAGGATTTGGAAACAATAAAAAAAGGCGCGTATGAATATTGTCGCAGCGCGCTTGGCGCAGGCGTGAAATTCAAGGTGGAGGCAAAACGTTCGGACAAAAGCTTTCCGTATAATTCGATTGAGATAGGCAAGCATATAGGAGGGTATCTTCATGACGAGTGCGGAGGCGCTGTTGTTGACGTGCATAATCCCGATATAACGGTTCGGGTTGAGGTGCGCGAAAAGGACGCTTATGTATATTGTCAGGAAATGCGCACAAAAGGGCAGGGCGGCATGCCGATAGGCTCAGGCGGAAAGGCGACGCTTTTATTATCCGGTGGTATAGACAGTCCTGTTGCTGGTCATATGATTGCTAAACGGGGCGTGGAGATTAATGCGGTTAATTTTTTCAGTTTTCCGTATACAAGTGAGAGAGCAAAAGAAAAAGTTATTGAGCTTGCGTCTATTATTTCGCAGTATACATCAAAAATAAATTTGTATATTGTGCCTTTTACAGAGATACAGCTTCAGATACGGGATAAGTGTCCTGAAGATCAGATGACATTGATTATGCGGCGGTTCATGATGCGTATTGCGGAAAGAATAGCAGTTCAGAGCGGTGCGAAGGCTTTAATAACCGGCGAGAGCGTTGGTCAGGTAGCAAGTCAGACGCTTGCGGCATTGGGTGTGACAAATGATGTTATTTCTATGCCTGTATTAAGACCGCTGGTTGGAATGGATAAGTCTGAGATTATTGAACGTGCGGAGAGAATCGGCACGTTTGAAACGTCGATACTTCCATATGAAGATTGCTGCACGGTGTTCACGCCAAAACATCCGCAGACAAATCCAAAGCTTGCGATGATAGAAAAATCGGAAACGCATCTTGACGTGGATTTTCTTATTGAGCGCGCTATGGACGGTGTTGAGATGATAGAAGTTTTGCCGGAATAAGTTAAGGAGGAGAAAAATGAATGCAGAGATTATATCTGTGGGAACGGAATTATTATTGGGAGAAATTTTAAACACAGACGCTCAGTTTTTGGCGACAGAACTATCAAAAATTGGCGTGGACGTTTATTATCAGACGGTTGTAGGAGATAATAGAGACAGGCTGAAAAAAGCTTTAGAGCTTGCGTTGTCGCGGGCTGATGTAATTATAACGTCGGGAGGTTTAGGACCTACGCCTGATGATCTTACGAAAGAAGTTATTGCCGAGTGCATGGGCGAGGAGCTTGTTATGCATAAAGAAAGTCTATCGGCTATGGAAGAATATTTTCGGAAAATTAACAGACAGATGGTCGAAAGCAATAAAAAGCAGGCAATGATGCCGGAGCATGGTAAAGTGCTTGTAAATCACAACGGTACTGCGCCCGGAGTAATTATTGAGAAAAACGGCAAGACAGTGATTATGCTTCCTGGTCCCCCGAACGAGCTTCAGCCAATGTATCGTGAAAGTGTCGAGCCTTATTTAAAATCGAAATCAGAGTATATGTTTGTGTCGCGGGTGCTGCATGTTGCGGGAATAGGGGAATCAGCTGTTGCAGAGAAGCTTGAAAAAATGATGGAAAGCTACACGAATCCTACTGTTGCGCCATATGCGAAAACTGCCGAGGTGCGGCTTCGTATAACGGCGAAGTGTAAAACAGAGGATGAGGGCATGAAGCTGATTGAGCCTGTAGAACAGGAAATACGGAAGATTCTTGGCAATCATATATACGGTATTAACGATGATTCTATTGTGTCTGTTGTTTGCGGTTTGATTAAGAAAAAAGGCGGTTCAATATCGGCGGCGGAGAGCTGTACGGGCGGTATGTTTGCGTCTATGATTGTGGGTGTGCCGGGAAGCTCGGAAATATTGAATGAAAGCGTTGTTACTTATGCAGACTCTGCAAAAATGAAATATCTTGGTGTTAAAGAGGAAACGTTAAAGCAATATGGAGCGGTGAGCGAGCAGACCGCGCGCGAAATGGCAGAGGGGATATGCAAAAATACAGATTCTTTGGTTGGCGTTGGAATAACCGGCATAGCCGGACCGGACGGAGGAACTGAGGAAAAGCCAGTAGGGCTTGTGTATATCGGAGTTTGCTTAGACGGAAAAACGTCTGTAACGAAACTTTTGTTGGCTGGCGACCGCGCAAAAATACGGGAAGCGGCGTGCCTGCACGCATTTAATGCAGTAAGATTGGAGTTGGAAAAATAAAAAGTGCTTGTAATATTTTCCGCATTGCTGTATAATAATTGTACATGTATAAATGAAAGGATCGGTGGACGGAAATGGCTGATAAGAAACAGCAGAAACAGGCGGCGCCAATAGTTGAGCGGAAATTTGACGCAGAGAAAAGAGAAGCTCTTGACGACGCCTTTAAAATGATAGAAAAGCAGTACGGCAAGGGTAGTATTATGAAACTTGGCGATATGCCGGAGGTTGCAGTTGAGACTATACCAACCGGTTCTATGACGCTTGATCTTGCGCTTGGAGTAGGCGGAATGCCGCGCGGAAGAATAATAGAGATATACGGACCGGAGTCGTCAGGTAAAACTACGGTCGCGCTTCACGTTATAGCTGAAGCTCAAAAGCTTGGCGGCGAGGCGGCGTTTATAGACGTTGAGCATGCGCTTGATCCTGTATATGCGGAACATCTTGGCGTGGATATTGACAACCTTATTCTTTCTCAGCCGGACACCGGAGAGCAAGCGCTTAATATTACGGAGGCGCTTGTGAGAAGCGGCGCGGTAGACGTAGTTGTTGTGGACTCGGTAGCGGCGTTGGTTCCTCAGGCGGAAATTGAAGGGGAAATGGGCGACAGTCATGTGGGTCTCGTCGCTCGTCTTATGTCGCAGGCTCTTCGCAAGCTTACTGGTATTATAAGCCGTTCGCGTTGCGTTGTTATATTTATTAATCAGCTCAGAGAAAAAATCGGAGTTATGTATGGTAATCCCGAAACGACAACAGGCGGACGCGCGCTGAAGTTTTTCTCATCGGTGCGTCTTGACGTTCGTCGTCAGGAAGTCATAAAAAACGGTACGGAGATAATTGGTAATAAGACAAGGGTTAAAGTTGTTAAAAATAAAGTTGCGC